>JBAIYI010000723.1:0-1715 GCA_037915955.1 Terriglobales bacterium | reverse complement strand
TCATCATTGGCTGATCAAAGCAGTGGCAAACAGCTATTCGTACCTGCCGCCCGGCACCGGAACGCTGAGCCGGGTGTTCACGGGCGAGATCCTGCGGATCGGTGGCAGTGTGTTTGAGGTTGGGCTGCAGATCGCGGCTCCCGTGCTGGCCGCAACGCTGGTGGCCGACATCGTGATTGGCCTTTTGGGGAAGGCTTCTCCGCAGATGCCCCTGTTGCTGCTGGGCCCTGCGATCAAGAGCATCCTCGGTATCGGAATCCTGGTGGTTGCTTTGAAGTATTGGCCGGATATGTTTAGCCGCCTATTCACGAGTTCCATGACGCACGCGCAGGAACTCTTGCACCTGGCTCGATAGAGACACATGGCAGACGCGAGTAAAACCGAAAAAGCAACACCGCGGCGGCGGCAAAAAGCCCGCGAGCAAGGACAGGTTGCGCGTTCGCGCGAACTGCCATCGGTGCTCGCCATGGCAGCGGTCGTGGCGGTGGTTGCCTGGCAGGGTCAGAGCGGCGCGTCGCAATGGAGCAGCTATTTCCGGAACACACTCAACTTGGCCGCTTCGGACCGGTTCGAGCCGACCGGCCCCGCGCTCTTCTGGAGCGCTGTGGAGGTCTTCCGCTGGATCATTCCTGCCCTCGGCGCTGCATTTCTTCTCTCGCTCTCCGGCAGCCTTGCACAAGGCGGAATGGTATTCGCGGCTGAGGCGTTTACTCCGAAGTTCGAGAGGATGAATCCGGCCGGCAAACTCGGCCAGATGTTCTCGCTCACCGGCATGAGCGGAGTGTTGAAGTCGATTGTTCCGTTCGCCGCGATTCTGTACGTCGGCGTTGCCACCATCACAACACACTGGCCGGCGCTGATGACTTCGTCGTATCTGAACGTAAGGGCGTTCGGCGCACTGCTCGGCGCCATGGTCGTCGAGGTCGGATGGAAAACGGGTGTCGTGATGATGGTCTGGGCGGGAGTGGATTACTTGCTGACGTGGCTCAAGGTGGAAGGCGATATGAAGATGAGCCAGCAGGATATCCGCGACGAGTACAAGGAAACGGAAGGAAACCCGGCCATCAAGTCTCGCATTCGCACCCTGCAGCGGAACTCGAGGCGGTCGGCGAATCTGAAGGCTGCTGAGACCGCGACCGTCGTCGTCACGAACCCCACTCACTATGCGGTTGCATTGCGGTACGAAATGGATATGGAAGCGCCTCAGGTGGTGGCGAAAGGGCGCAACCTGATCGCGGAAAAGATCAAGGCGATTGCGCGCGATCGGGGGATCCCCATCATGGAGAACAAGCCGCTCGCGCAGGCGCTCTACAAGAGCGTGGAAGTTGGTCAGACCATCCCGGCCAAGCTCTACCGGATGGTCGCCGAGATTCTGGTAGTCGTCTTCCGCGCGCAGGCTGAGATTCGCGAGCAGGAAGCTAAGCGGCGCTCGAAGAACGCTTCCGGCGAGGTGATTGAGTGACGCCTGTAGAAAAGACGGGTTTGTTGGCGAGCCTGCGGCGCTCGGGTGTCGATTGGGTGATGCCCCTGGCGGCGGTGTCGATGATCTTCGTGATGATCGTACCGCTGCCGGCCTGGATCCTCGATCTTCTGCTCACGGTGAGTATCACGACGTCTGTGCTGGTACTCATATCGGCAATCCAGATTCTGCGGCCAGTACAGTTCTCTGTTTTCCCGAGCTTGCTACTGCTCCTGACCCTGCTGCGCTTGTCGCT
>JBAIYI010000710.1:0-2087 GCA_037915955.1 Terriglobales bacterium | reverse complement strand
AGCGGTCATGGCGGGGATGGCGGATTCCCATCCTTCCGGAACCTGCGACTGCCAGGAAGAGACGAATGCCATCAGCTTGCCATCGTCCATCAGCCAAAGTGGCGAGGGCGTGAAGCCCAGCCCGGAGAGCCAGTAAAGAACCGCCGTGTGCTGCTGGCCGGCAACGTCAAGCTTCAGCTCGGTCTTTTTTTCGATTGCCAGTGCACCTTCCGGGAGCAGTCGCAGCTTGTGGTCCGGAGCTTTCAGCGCCGCGAGCGCGGAGAGCCGGCCATCCTCCGGAGTACCTGAAACGCTGGAATAGAACTCGCCTCCGGAGACCTGTTTCTCACCGGATTCGGCGCGGTTCTTCCACTGCGCCTTGCCGTTCTCAATACTGAAGGTCTCTTGCACTTGCGCCTTCATGTAGTCGAGACCCTTTGAGACGAGCTTTACCGGCACGCCGTTCTTGTCCAGTGTGATGGTCTCATCGGTGTTCGGGCCACGCCCACGATCGTTGAATTCGTAATGCACCTGGAGCGTGCCGTCAGGATTTACGGTAGTGGTCTGAAAGCCGGCCTTGTTGCCGGATAGGATGACCACATAGCGCGTGGTGTTCGCGACAGCAGGCTGCGCAGTTTGCGCCAACAGTTGTATGGATGAGAGCAGGAATGCGACAAGAAAAGACTTCATGATGATCCTCAGTATTACAGCTTTGGTTAGACGAAGCGTGGGACGAAATGCAACCTGAATTTCTGTTTAGCCGTAAGGATAAAAGATAAAGAAAAGCAGCGAAAGCGCGGTCAGGATCCATAGCCCGGGCCTGATCTCGCGGATTTTCCCGGTAACGATCTTGCCCAGCGGGTAGAGGACGAACCCAGCGGTGATTCCTACGCCGATATTGAAAGTGAAACACATAAGCGTGATCACGGCGAATGAGGGAATGGAATCTGTGTAGTCGCCGAAATTAATGCGCGTAATCGGCTCGAGCATGAAGAGGCCGACGATAATCATGGCCGGGCCGTAAGCCTGCGCGGGAATGGAGCTGACGAAGGGCGCGAGGAACAGGGTCAGCGCGAAACAGACAGCCGTCACAACGGTGGTAAGTCCGGTGCGCCCGCCGGCTTCAATGCCGGTGGCAGATTCAACATAAGCGCCGGCTGTGGTAGTGCCGATGATCGGCGCCAGCGTGGTGGTGAGGGCGTCAACCATCATGGGGCGCTCGATCTGGGGGAGCTTGCCTTCGGGATCCAGAAATCCGGCACGGGCGGAGAGTCCAATCAACGTGCCCATGGTGTCCACGAAGGCCATGATGAAGATGGTGAGCACCACCGGGAAGGCGCGCCAGGTCAGGGCGGAGCGTACGTCCATCTGCATGACGATGGGCTTGAGGGCGGGTGGAAGGCTGACCAGGTGCGTGGGCGGCGCGGCAGTGCGAGCGACGAATGCCACGATTGCGGTGACCACGATGCCGATGAGAATCGCTCCCGGAACTTTGCGGATCACCAATACGGAAAGCAGCAGGAAGCCAAAAATGGCTACCAGCACCGGCGGAGAGGTGAGATGTCCGGAGCGAACCGGCGCGCCGGCAACCCCGAGCGCAACAATGCCGGTCTGATTCAGGCCGATGAATGTGAGAAACAGTCCAATGCCAACAGCGAAGCTATAACGCAGCGAGAGAGGCACAGCGTCCACGATCCACTGGCGCAGCCGCAGCAGAGTGAGAATTACAAATACGATCCCGGCAATGAAGATTGCGCCCAGTGCGGTCTGCCACTTGAAGCCCAGCTGCACGCAAACGGTGAAAGCGATGAATGCGTTCTCGCCCATATAAGGTGCGATGGCAAACGGCCGGTTGGCATAAAAACCCATCAGCAGGCAGCCGAAGACGGCGGCGACGATGGTTGCCACAAAGCTCGGGCCCGCGGGAATACCGGCCTGCGACAAAATCGCAGGGTTCACGACCACGATGTAGGACATGGTGGTGAAGGTGGTGAGCCCGGCAACAAGTTCACGCGTGGCCGTGGTGTTGTACTGCTGGAATTTAAAAAGCGAATCGAGAGCGCTCATCCAGAGTGGGCCTTCGGCTTGTGAGTTTCGTCGAGGTAGGC
>JBAIYI010000530.1:0-4222 GCA_037915955.1 Terriglobales bacterium | reverse complement strand
GCATAGTTCTGCAGGAATTCTTCAAAGAAAGGAAGTATGTAGAGCGAATCTTCCTGGGTCAGGAATTCTATTTTCATCGGCGAGCCCTCACCGTCTGCCAGGTCACGTATTTGCGTCCACGGCCCAGCTCAATCATGCTGAACAGCGCGGCCGCATTCAGCGTGCAGAAATAAGAAGGAATGCCCAGCGGCTTCCACAAGCGGTGCAATGGCACCAGCAGATTGAGGATCGCCAGTGCGTAGAAAGCAAGCTGCAGGGCCATGGTTATGCGGAAAAATTGGGTTATGCGGAAGAACTGGCTGTCCAGCAGGAACACGTTGCTCGCCAACGCGATCAGCAGCAGCACCGGCACCATCCAGCGCAGAACCTTGTGCGACCACAGCTGAAACGCCGGCCATGGGAATTTCCACGGCTTCAGCAGATCGCCCACGCTCAGCAGGCCGCGCATGGCGCGCGTCACCACGCGAATCCGCATGCGGAATTCTTCCTGCGTGGACTTGGTCGTCTCTTCATACGCCAGCGCGCGATCTTCAAATACAACCTTGTAGCCCTTGCGAATCACCTGCAGCGGCTGCACCAGATCGCTGATGATGTCATCCGGCAGCTCGGTATACGCCGCTTTGCGCACCGAGTAAATGCATCCGCAACAGCCGGTGATCGTGCTGATGCGCGACTGCATCGTCTTGATCAGGTTTTCATAATTCCAGAACGCCGAACTGCCCAGTCCGGTCGGCGACTGGTCTTCTGGGTCGAAATATTTATACCGTCCGCTCGCGGCGCCGACGTGCGGGTCCTGGTAGTTCGTCGCCAGATAGGCCAGGGCTTTGGGATGGTAGATTGCTGTCGCGTCAGAGAAGACGATCACCTCTCCGCCCGCGTCGCGAACGCCGAAGTTCTGTGCCGAGGTCTTCCCTCGCCGCTCCGGCATCCGCAGCAGGCGCACGCGGCTGTCCGGATACGCCTTCACAATCTCGTCCGTGCGGTCTGTCGAACAGTCGGAGAGCACCACCACTTCAAGCTTGTCCACCGGATATTCAAGGGCCAGCGTCTGCCGGAGCTTCTCTTCAATCGCTTCTTCCTCGTTGTATGCGGCAATCAATACGCTGAGCTTCGGATAGTAGCCCGGCTCCGGACGCGGTTTGCGGAAGAACAGGCCAACAATCGCCAGTAGCAGCGGATATCCGGCATACACGTAGAACAGCAGCAATACTGCCGCCCAGAAAGCGAACTGCGCCACGCCCGCTCCGGCTCCGACTTGTGCTGCAAACAATGTCACCAATCTCTCCTATCGAATGGAAACCACTTCCGCCGGCCGCCTCTTGCCCGCGATGGTCTGGCTCACCGGCATCTTCTTTACTCCGGTGATCTGCTCCTTTATTTCTTCTTCTCGTTCGCCATCCAGGTACATGCGCTGCCACACTTCAATCATCAGCAGCGCCCAGATCTTCAGCGCGTTGTCGCGCTTGCTCTGCCGGTGGTCTTCCACAAGCTGCTGCACCGCTTGCGGCCGGAAGATTCCACGCCGCTCCACCGTCTCGCGCGAGAGGAAGTTGTCAATCACCGGCTTCAGCTCTCCATTGATCCACTGCGGTAACGGCGGATTGAATCCCATCTTCTTTTTGTCGATCACTTCCTGCGGCAGGATTCCGCGCATCGCCTCACGCGTGATCCACTTGGTCGTCATGTTGCGGACCTTCATGTGTCCTGGTACGCGCATTGCGAACTCAACCAGCCGATAGTCAGTAAACGGCGCGCGCACCTCCAGCGAATTCGCCATGGACATGCGATCGGCATATTCCAGGCAGTTGCCGCACAGGAATGACGCTGAGTCCACGTAGCCCAGCCTTGCGATCGGGTCCAGTCGCTCGCCGCGACGGAAGAATTCCCGCAGAAAATCTCCTGAATCGCGATTCGCAACCAGTCCTGCAAACTCCGGTGAATAGAGCTGTCTCTTCTCTGCCTCAGAGAAGTAGCCCACCCAACTGATGAACATCTCTTCTTCGCTCTGCCATGCCGACTCGGCAAACTCGCGTACGCGACGGAACCCGTGCCGGCCGTCGGTTGCGTCTTTCATCCACCCGGAGAGCCGCGCCACCAGCCCTTTGGTGATGAACTGCGGTAGCCGCCGGTACGTCCGTGCCAGCTCCGCCCCTGCGTAGCGCACGTATCCGCCAAAAAGTTCGTCGCCACCGTCGCCGGAAATCGCCACCGTCACGTGCTGCCGCATCAGCCGGGTAATGATGTATTCCAGAATCGCCGTGGGATTCCCGAACGGCTCATCAAAGTGCCGCACCACAGTCGTCATGTACTCGGCGCACGCTTCGTCCGCTTCCAGAATGTGGTGGTCAGTCTTGAACTGCCTGGCCACCAGGTTCGCCGTTGACAGCTCGTCATAAAACTTGCTGTTCGAAAATCCGATCGTGAAAGTCTTTACCTGCTCCGCGCTGTTCCGTGCCGCCAGCGCGGTGATCGCGCTCGAGTCCAGCCCGCCACTAAGAAACAGCCCGAGCGGAACATCGCTGATCAAGCGGATCTTCACTGCTTCTTCCATCAGCCCGCGCGCGCGATCAATCATTTCGCGCTCATTCATTTCCAGCGGAGTATTCACCGCATCGGCTGCGTCCCAGTACTTCCACTCCTTCTTCTTCAGCTCACCGTTCGGCAGCACCAGAATCTCCATCGCCATGGAGGGTCCAAGCTTGCGGATGTGCTTGTACGCCGTCGAAGGATACGGGAAATAGAGATACGTCAGGTAATCGTGCAGCGCTACCGGGTCCGGCTCAATGGGCACGCCAGCCTTGAGCAGGGCCTTGATTTCCGAACCGAACGTAAATTCCTTTTCGTTGAAGGAATAGAAGAGCGGCTTCTTCCCCATATGGTCGGTCGCCAGCAGCATGCGCTTGTGGCGCTTGTCCCAAAGGGAAAACGCAAACATTCCGCGCAGACGCTTGACCACGTCCCTGCCCCACTGCTCATAGCCGTGGATAATGACTTCCGTGTCTGACGCGGAACGGAAGGTGTGCCCTTCTGCGATCAGCTCCTGCCTGAGCTCCTGGAAGTTATAGATCTCACCATTGAAGATGATCCATATGGACTCATCTTCATTGCACATCGGCTGGTGCCCGGCCGATGAGAGATCAATGATCGACAGGCGGCGGTGCTGCAGGCTCACCCATACGGCGAGTTCGGGAACCACAAAGTACTTCAGCCCGCCGTCGTCAGGACCGCGATGCTTGAGCTCCAGCCCGCACTTTTCATCCGCGGGAGATGCGCCGATTTTTCCGAATATGCCACACATAAATTTCTTGCCCCGAATTAGCTCTTGCCTGTCACACGTATGCGGGTTCCTCAGCCATTACTTCCGGCTGGCTCTCCGCTGCCGCTTCCGGCTGCGTCGCCGGAGCTTCGCTCTCGTTCACAATCATCTGGCCGCGTACTACGCAGGCCAGCGTCACCCACAAGGCGCCATTTACCTCAATGTAGAGCCAACGATCACCAAAAAAATTCACCACGAATACGCACGCCATCATCAGCGTAAAAGCCAGTCCCAACGACTTGAGGAACGGGTCTTTGGCGGATCGAAACAGCTGCAGCCCTATTCGCGACATCTTGATCAGCACCCACAGGAAAAACAGCAGCCCAAATACACCTGTTTCCACCAGGACTTTCAGGAAGTAGTTATGCGTATCGGTGTAGATGGAAACCCGGTGCAGCCACTTGTAAGTATCGAATCCAATGCCAACCACAGGGTTCTGCTGGAACATGTTCATCGCGTCATTCCACAGCGTCACCCGGTCCTGTGCTGACGTATCAAGCTGCTGGTCATTCTTGTCATAGGTCATCAGGACGCGTTCCTGCACTGAAGTGGGAACCAGGCTCTGCCAGCTCAACAGAAAAGCTACGATTGCAAGCAGGACCCAGCGCTGTTTCAGCAGACCGAGCACGAGCGCGCCCACCAGGACTCCCGCGTACGCTTCGCGCGAGAATGAAAACAGCAGGCAGTATCCGCTCAGCGCCAATACTCCCCACATCGCCACCTTGCGCAGCTTCTTGCGCTCGAACGCCATCAGCCCCAGCAGGAAGAGCATGAACTCGGCAACATAAGTGGCCACGCCGTTCACGCCTGCATAGCCCAGGGGACCGCCATCGCGCACTTCATAAGAGAAGTGTGAGAGGTCGCGGCCGCTCATGTTACCGTACTATCCTTTGTCCACCATGAATG
>JBAIYI010000225.1:0-2163 GCA_037915955.1 Terriglobales bacterium | reverse complement strand
AAGATCAGGCTGGAGCATCGGCGGTGAGGTTACCGGACCTCGAAAGGCGGCCGCGGGAACCTGGAGAGAGCAATCGCGATCGAGAGCTGGTGATTGTCGGTGATGATGAGGTGGCGGTTGCGTTTGCGGAACTTGCCCACCTCCTACGGATTGAGGTAACGGCAGTGGATCCCTTGCTCGGTCTGGATGATTTCCCAGATGCAGATGCCGTGCTGCACAAGCTGGATTTTTCGCTGCTTGGTTCGAAGAAGAGGGCTGTGGTAGTGGCGAGCAGGGGACGTTGCGACGAAGAAGCCCTGGCTGAGGCATTGAGGTCGGAAGCGAGTTATATCGGGCTGCTCGCTAACAGGAAGAGAACCGCAGAGGTGCTGGCGGCCTTGCGGCATCAGGGATTTTCTGAAGAACAGTTGAAGCAGATTCACGCGCCGGCTGGAATTGAGATTGGAGCGAAGTCGCCGGAGGAGATTGCGCTGAGCATTGCGGCGGAGATGGTGAAGACGTGGGCTCATTGACGGGTGTCTCCTGCTGCGGAGATGTCGTGCTTTGTCGTCCCCCGGGTATGCCGGTACTCCTGTAAGCTGAACGATCATGAGAGCCACTCTTTTCGCGCTGGTTCTACTTGGCTGCACTGCTACCTCTTCGGCACAACTTCAGGTTTGTTGCCGGCCACTGCCAAAGTGGTATGGATCCAAGAACGTGATCCTCTGGGGACTGAATCGCGCCATTGTCAGCCATTTACATCATTGTTTTATTGACTTCGGAGAAGGAGACGTTCATCCATTTCTGGCGCGAACCTCTGGAATCCACCCGGTTCGGGCTGCCAATCATCAGAAGCAGCCAATGCCGGACCAGGCCACTGATATCGTGATCAGGGGTGGGAAGTGCAAGAACGTAGCCGATGCAACCGGAGAGAAGGTCATGAAGCTCCGCCAGGAGCTTGCGGCAGGCAAATGCAACTCCTGCGCGGGGGACTACCACAACCGTGTGCTTACCTGGTGTTTCAACAACAGCAACACCTACGTGTACGACCTGATTCGTGGCGCTGGCATGATGCCACCGAAGATGTGGGGAGCACCGGGCTACCGCGCCCACCACAACTGCGGAAAGCCGGGAAAGCTTGAGAGCGGTGATCTGTGAGGCTTCTTCTGGCAGCCTGCCTCTTCCTGCTGGCTTCCGTCGATAAAACAGAATTCCGGGGCGTGAAAAGCCTGGCCGAATTTTCACGGAAGCACCATGCCACGCTGCTGCTTTACTTCAACAATGAGAATTACTTCCGCATCGTATCCGGCGGAACGGTGCGCGAGATGTCGGTCCAAAGCAAGCTCTTTTCCAGGGATGCGTGTTGCCCGCATCGGGCGACTCCATCGCTCAGTCGCGACGGAAGAGAATTGGCCTACGTTCGTCTGCTCAATGCGGTTCCGCGCGAAGAAGCGCTCGCGATTCTCAATCTCGAGAGCGGTGCGAGCGTTGATGTGTTCCGGGCAGAAGCGATCTGGTCTGCTTCATGGTCGCCCGACGGCCGTCGCATTGCCGTTGTCGCTGACCAGAAGGACGGGCGCCTTCATCAACTGGTGATCGTCGATCACGAATCCGGGGCCGCACGGTCAGTCGTGACTGGCCCCGTAACCATGGAAGGGATTGTCACTACAGTGTCCGACAATGCTGTGCCTGCATGGAGCCCCGACGGCTCGAGACTGGCAATTGAGCTTCACGCGAGGAGTCAGAGCAGAGAGCCAGTAACGGGCGTGATTATGATTCTGGACCTGAAGGACGGATCGATGCGAAAAATCGCCGATGGCTTTGCGCCGTCCTGGTCGCCATCAGGGCAAGTTGCCTTCCTCGACGAGTCGCGGGGCAGGTCCATGTTTATTACCGGTGAGGGAGGGAGACCGGTGATTTTGTTTAACGCGCCTCGAGGATTCCTGATTCCGGGTAAAGGGGCGCCGTTATTCTTTCGGCCTGTATGGTCGCCCGACGGAACGCATTTGCTGTTCCATCAGTGGAGAGATGCCGACCTGGTGACAGAGGTGTACGAGTTCGATCTTGTGAGAAAGAAAGCCCTGCGGGTCGCCACGAGTGAAGTGCAGGTTGTGGATTGGATTTCTGTGAGTCCGGACCAGGGATCACGTTAGCTCGGTTTGCTTGGTACAAGAGTATGGGTTG
>JBAIYI010000745.1:0-1890 GCA_037915955.1 Terriglobales bacterium | reverse complement strand
TTCCGTGTTGCGATCTTCACGCGTCCACCGGCTGGGGCCACCGGGGGCTTTGCCGCTGAACCCGGCTTTGGCGCCGCTCTCTTTCGCGATCAGCGGTTTCACAATGTCCTTCAACTTCTTGCGGGCCTCCTTACTGAAGCTCGAACTGAAGCCGATGTGGTCCAGCTGCCCTTCATGGTTGTAAACACCCAGCAAGAGCGAGCCCACTTCCCCGCCCTTCTGCGCCCAGCGGAATCCGCCCACCACGCAGTCGGCCGTGCGGATCCTTTTGATCTTGACCATCCCTGTGCGCTCGCCGGAGGTATACTCGCAGTCCAGCCTCTTGGCCACAATGCCATCGAGCCCGTGGGCTGCACCCTGCTTCATCCAGCGCTGTGCGGTTTCGAAGTCGCCGGCCGCGGGCGAAAGATGCACCTGCGGATTGCCTTGAAAATTTGGAGCGGCAAAGTGCTGCAGTTCCATGCGACGGGCGGATAGAGGCTGATCGGCCAGCGACTTCCCTTTTTCGTTCACCAGAAGATCGAAGACCAGGTACGTTGCAGGCGTCTCCTGCGCAAGCTTCCTGATCCGGCTCGCCGCGGGATGACTGCGTTGCAGCAGCGCATCGAAGTCGAGACCGTTGCCGGAGCGGATGATGATTTCGCCATCCAGCACGAATCGCCGCGCCGGCACTCCCCTGAGCGCCTCCACCATCTCGGGGAAGTAGCGCCCCAGTGGCTGGCCGGCTTTCGACTGCAAAATCACTTCATCGCCCTCTCGAAAGGCCAGACAGCGGAAGCCGTCCCACTTAGGCTCATAGAGCCAGCCCGGCTCGTGAGGAATTTCATCCACCGCGCGCGCCTCCGCCGGCGGATATGGAGGAGTGATCGGCAAATCGAGGTGAGCAAACACCTGCCCCAGGGCTTCGGCCGGAACCGCTCCGGCACTCACGTCAGCAGCTTTCGCAGGTTTAGTACGCGTTGGGCGGGCCATAAGCATTCAGATGCCTGCCGCAACCTGTCCGTCGCGAAGAAGGAGGATCAGCAGCCCCGTTGTAAATTCTGGTGCCTGTATGAGGTACATCCCGCTCTCAGGCCTTAGAATCTTCCTCCGAGGAGATTAAGCACTGTGAAGCGATTCATTCTGGGCCTCATCATCGGCCTGCTCATTCCTGCTGTGGTGGGCTATTGCTATTTCCGATATGGCTATGCGCCGGTGGCAACCGCTTCCGCGCCCATGCCCTTTGAAAAGACCATGGCGCGCATGGCGCTGCATGCCCGCATCAGCAAGGAAGCTCCCAAAAATGTTCCGCTGCAGCCGACGGAGCAGAACCTGACCGAAGGGGCGAAGATTTATGTACAGAATTGCGCCTTCTGCCATGGCTGGCCCAACCAACCGGCCACGACCGCTGCCAAAGGTATGTTCCCGCTGCCCCCGCAGCTCTTCAGCAAGGATGAAATGGTCACCGACGATCCCGTGGGGGTAACTTACTGGAAGGTGAAGAATGGCATTCGCATGACCGGCATGCCCGGCTTCGGCGAGATTGTTCCCGAAAACCAGATGTGGCAGGTCAGCCTGCTGCTGCACGAAGCCGACAAATTGCCGGCCGCGACCCAAGCTGTGCTCACCAAACCTATCGCGCCTCCAGCACAGACTGAAAACAATACGCCGGCGCCTCAGAAGACTCCGGCCGCGGCGGGGAAAAAAAAATAGGGACGCAGTCTCAAGCTCTGCGTGCGTGCCTCACAAACAAAAAGCTGCCGCGACTGTTCGTCGCGACAGCTTTCTTTTTTAAAAAATCTGGCTACAGCTTCTCGAAAAATTCGCAGGCCGAGCAGGAAATGAAGATTCCACCGGGCACGTTGCGCTCGCGGTCTTTTACCCGCTTCACAATGCGTGTCGGTTTGCCGC
>JBAIYI010000255.1:0-3515 GCA_037915955.1 Terriglobales bacterium | reverse complement strand
TTGGGCACATCTTCTTTCAGGATGACTTCCATGTCAGATCTCCAGATTCAAATTTTCAGTTACCGCGCCGCAAAGGGCAGCAGGGCGATGTTGCGCGCCCGCTTGATCGCGCCGGTGAGCTGCCGCTGGTGCGGTGTGCACACGCCGGTCAGCCGGCGGGGGACGATCTTGCCGCGCTCAGCCACAAACTGCGAGAGCAGGCGCACGTCCTTGTAGTTAATGTCGTCAATCTTCTCCACGCAGAACTTGCAGACCTTCTTGCGGCGGAAGAACTTGCGACCGCCATCGCGGGCGCCGGGGCCTCCCGGTCCGCGATCCGGCCTGTCAGGGCGACCTGAAGGCCGCGCTGCCGGTGTAGATACTTCCTGATTCTGATCGTCAGCCATATTTCTCCTTCGATATTGCAATCCGGGCATTCAGCCACGGATGATCTGGTCTGCTCCAGTAACGACCTATGCGGTGGCCGGAGCGCCTTCACCTTCTGCCGCGACCGCTGCCTCAGCCGGGGGACGCTTCACGCGCGAGGCACGGATCTTACGGACCTTCTCCAGCCGCTGCTGCTCTTCATCCGTGCGAACGGTAATGAACTTGATCACCGGCTCGCTCACGCGCATGCGGCGTTCCAGCTCATGGATGGCGGCGCCATTCGCGTTAAGCGTAAAGAGAACATACTGGCCGTCAGAGAATTTCTTCACGTCGTAGGCCAGCCGACGCTTGCCCATCTTCTCCACGTTTTTCACTGTGGCTCCGGCGGTGGTGGCGTGGCCCTGCAGCGTGCTGATCAGCTTGTCCACGTCCTCTTCCAGCAGGTCCGGACGCACAATGAACATTACTTCGTAAGCTCGTTCCATCATTTTCTCCTGTCGCTCTGCTTCGGCTCTCGAGCCATTTCAAAGCTCGAAAGGTGCCAGCGACTTTGATTTCTGCGAAACTTTCCCAGGTAGTTGGTATTTGGAACTTGGTCGGAAACACAAAACCAAATACTAAGTACCAATTACCAACTACCGGTTTTTCCTAACTTCCTTCCGCCGGCTCCTCGCCCTTGTTCTTGCGATTGAACCGGTTCATAGCCACGCTGATTCCCTCAGCGATAATCGTTTCCACGGCCTTCGCAGTAAGGTCAAGCGCTTCATCCACTGCGACCAGCTGCGACTTCCGGAACGGCGACAAAATGTACTTGGCGCCGCCTTTCTTCGGATCATCCGGCGCTGCGCCGATCCTGATCCGCTGGACCTCTTCGGTCTGCAGCGCGTTAATGATCGACTGCATTCCGTTGTGTCCCGCCGATGAACCCCGCGGCCGAATCCTGATCATCCCCAGCGGAAGGTCCAATTCGTCGTAAATCACGATCAGGTCCTTCTGGGGGTCCACCGATTCATACTTCCTGACCAGCTCCAGCACTGACATGCCGCTCAGGTTCATGTACGTTTCCGGCTTGGCCAGCAGGATTTCTTCATTGCCAATCCTGCCGCGTCCGGTAAGCGCCTTACAGTGCCGGTTGTCCACCAGCACGCCACACCGTTCGGCAATGCGGTCTACCGCAAGAAAGCCGATGTTGTGTGGCGTGAACTGGTATTCGATACCGGGATTGCCCAGCCCGACGATCAGCTTCACCGGCGCTACTTCTTCGCCGGCTCGGCTTCTTCCTCAGTCTCCTGCTTGCCCTTCTTGATGACTTCCGGTTCCGCAGGGGCAGCCGCTGCCGCTTCCGCCGCAGCTTCCGGAGTGGCCACAACTTCTTCCTTCACAGCAGTCACGTGCGCCAGGGCCTGCTGCTCGTCAGTAATAAACTTGATCTTGCCGTCATGCGGCAGGTCGCTCACGCGCAGCACGTGCCCGAACTCCATCTTCGAGACATCGGCATCGATGTGGCTCGGAATATCCCCCGGCAGGCACTCGATTTCCACTTCGCGCACCACCTGGTCCATGATGCCGCCCTGCGTCTTCACGCCGGGCGCTTCGCCCACCAGGTGAATCGGCACGCTGACGCGGATCTTCTGGTCCATGGCGATCCGTTTCAGGTCGATATGGAGCAGGTGACCCTTAATCGGATCATGCTGCCAGTCAACCACCATCGCTTTGGTGCTCTCGCCCCCGACCTTCAGGTCGAAAATGGTGTTGTGGCCGGTTTCCGAGTGCAGGATGCGCTGGATCTGCTTGGGATCCAGGCTCACTGCCACCGCGTCTTTTCGCGCGCCATAGAGCACCGCGGGAATGCGACCCTGTGCGCGCAGCCGGCGTGCTTCGTTCTTGCCGCGCGACTCGTCCGGCCTTGCCTGGGCTTCAACCAATTCCTGTGAAATCATGTCTTCGTTTCCTTCTCTCACTTCCCGTCGCCTTTAAGCAAACAGCGAACTGACGGAAGTTTCTTCGTGAATAGACTGGATCGTTCGGCCCAGCAGGCCGGCGATCGACAGAACCTTTATCTTGGGCTCGGCTTTGCCGGCACCCGTCAGCGGAATCGTGTTGGTAACAACAACCTCTTCCAGCTTCGACTTCGAAATACGGTCAATTGCCGGGCCCGACAGCACTGGATGCGACGCGCACGCGTAAACCTTTGACGCTCCCGCGTTCACCAGCGCTTCCGCGGTCTTCACCAGCGTTCCGGCGGTATCAATGATGTCGTCAATGATCAGGCAGGTCCGGCCCTTTACATCGCCGATCACGTGCATCACCTCGGCCACATTCATGTCCGTGCGCCGCTTGTCCACAATAGCCAGCGCTGCGTCAATCTTCTTGGCAAAGAAGCGCGCGCGCTCCACACCGCCTGCATCGGGCGAAACCACGGTCAGGTTCGGCAACTGCATCTTCTTGAAGTGGTCCACCAGCACCGGTGACGCAAAAATATGGTCTACCGGAATATTGAAGAACCCGGCAATCTGCGGCGCGTGCAAATCCACCACCAGCGCTCGGTGCGCGCCCGCGGTCGTAAGCAGGTCTGCAATCACCTTCGACGATACCGGCACGCGAGGCTTGTCTTTCCTATCCTGCCGCGCATAACCGTAGTACGGAATTACGGTGGTGATGCGCCGCGCCGACGCGCGCTTCAGCGCGTCAATCAGCAAAAGCAACTCCATCAGGTGCTCGTCCACCGGAAAGCAGGTGGGCTGCACCACAAACACATCCGCGCCACGGACGTTCTCCAGGACCTGGATATAAACTTCCCCGTCAGAAAACCTGGTTACCGTGGCCTTGCCGCGTTCAATCCCCAGAAATGCACAAATCTCGTCGGTGAGTGCCTCATTGGCGGTACCGCAAAAAATCTTGAATTTGTCGTCCCTGTGTGCCCGCGTAGGCTTCTGCTCGCTCTTCGGCTGAGTTGTTTGCTGCTTTGGTTTTTCAGTCGCGGTCGCTATCGTTGCCATGTTAATCACCCGTTCGAAGCTGGTTGGCTACAACGGATTAATGTTTTGGGTCCTTTTCATGAGCGATGCTGAGTTGAGCCACTCGCTCCGGAACCCGCGTATACAGTGCACTTACCTTCCAAACTCTGGCTGGGCGGCTAGGATTCGAAC
>JBAIYI010000832.1:0-1749 GCA_037915955.1 Terriglobales bacterium | reverse complement strand
CATGAAGATCACCGGCTTGAACAAAGCCACCGATGTGACACTGAAACGCGGCGTGATCGGCTCATTGAACCTCTATCAATGGCTGAACGACATACGGAATGGTGACCAGAGGGCTTTTCGCACCGTCACCATCCAACTCCAGAATGAAGACCACACTGCTGTGGTGGCCACCTGGAAGCTGCTGCGCGCCCGCATCATCAAGAACGTGAACGGCCCCTTCAATGCGAAGGGAACCGACGTCGCGATGGAAGAGCTTACGCTGGCATACGAACGGCTGGAGATGGAGTAACGATCCATGATCGCCGCCACCCGTCTGCCGGGAATTCAATTTGAAGTGGTAGCGCCGCCCGTTGACGAGGCTCTGGTTCGCATGGACATAGCCGCGTTCGTTGGGTTCGCCGCCAGCGGGCCACTCCATCTGCCCGTCATGGTGGAGGACATCGCCCACTTCCAGGAGATTTTCGGCGACGATCTGGTGCTGGCCAGTGGCTCGAATGCCAATGAGCCGGTGTATGCCTGTCTGCCTTCGGCGGTGCGGGCTTTCTTCCGCAACGGCGGACGGCGGTGCTGGGTTGTCCGCGTGGCGGACGAGCACGAGGCGGAAAGCGGAGAGTTCCCGCTGCCGGGCGTCTTCCGCCTTGATTCGGGAACGCTCACGCAAGCGCTGGCTCCGGCGAGGTCGCCGGGCAGCTGGTCTGACGCGCTGACCGCGGCTGTGGCATTGCAATCGCATCCTGTGGTGGTGACCAGCTTTTCTCCAAGCGCCGTGGGACTCTGCCTCAATGCGGCCGGAGAAGTTAGCCCCGGCGATCTTCTGCGGTTCAGCTTTCCCGGAACCGACGATCTGTTCTGGCTCTTCGTTGATTCGTTGGAGCCGACCATGCTCTCGCCTGCGTCGACTCGTCGTGGGCAACTGGTCACCGCCAGTGGCTCAACGTCCTTCTGGCAGAAGCTGAGCTATCCGCCTGCTGTGGGCATGGTGCCCGTCTGCGAGCGGATCACTATGCAGCTTTTTGTCCAGCGCGAAACCGGAGAAAGCTGGAGCGTAAGCGATCTGGGCCTGGCGCCAGCGCATCCGCGTTATTGGGGCAACCTCCCGGACGATGACACGCTCTTCGCCTTAGACAGCCCGGATGGCCTTGCTGCCGAGGTACTGCATCCACGCTTCCCTCTGGCTGGTCCAAAAGGCGGCGGCTTCTTTCTTCCCTTGGGAGTATCCTCGCCCCTCGCGAGCCCGCCGATCGCAGACGAATTCACCGCTGGGTTCTTTCCTTCCACTGGCCCGGAGCACTCGTTGGCAACGGAACTGGAGCGTGACGGGTTGGCAAATTTCGGATCGCAGCTGTTTCTTGATCCCGCGCTCGCAGGCATCACTGCGTTCGACCTTCTCAGCCAGGCTTACTACCTGAGATATCAGAGTCCCGCTCCGCGACGGCTCACCGGAATCCATGCCGCGCTGGAAATTGAAGAAGCCACCATCATCGCCGCGCCAGACGCCATGCAGTTGGGATGGTTCCACTCAACCGATGCCGATCCGGCAGCGCCGCTTCCGTCCTCGCCCTTGCAGCATCCAGAATGGTGGCACTTTGCCGATTGCAACGCAAAGCAGGAGCTACCGCGGGTAAGCGAGCCACCAGCGGGCGAGTTTCAGGCATGCGATTTGCAGATCATCAGCGCGCCGGCCCTTGCGCTCCATGACCTCGGCGATGGCACCTATCAACTCCTGTGGACTTCGGTGCCTGGCGCCGT
>JBAIYI010000176.1:0-2534 GCA_037915955.1 Terriglobales bacterium | reverse complement strand
CGGCGATCTCGGCGTAAATTTTCGCTCCGCGGGCGCGCGCGTGCTCGTAATCTTCAAGCACGAACATCCATGCGCCTTCGGCAATCACAAAGCCGTCACGGTCCGCATTGAAGGGCCGCGACGCGCGCTCCGGCTCCTGGTTCCAGCGCTCGGTCATGATCTTCATCAGCGTGAAGGCCTTCAGAATGCCCCAGGCCAGCGGCGAATCAACACCGCCCACCAGCATCATGGGCTGGCTGCCAAGCTGGATCTGCCGCATGGCGTAGGCGATTGCATCCGTCGACGATGTGCAGCCGGTGGTGACCACATGGCTGGGGCCACGCAAGCCGAACCGCATGCTCACTTCGCTCGACATCGTCCCCATGGTCCCGCTGGGAATGGTGAAGATGCTTACCTGCTTGATCTTGCCCTGATAGTAAAGATGGTATTGCTGGTCAGTGAAATCGTAGGCGCCCCCGCCGGTGCCCAGCACTACCCCGATTTCGCGTTGCTGGTCGAGCGACGTCTTTGTCCAATCAATTCCTGAGTCCTGAAGCGCCTCAGTCGCAGCAGCGATGGCCAGCGGCACACAGCGAGAGACGTGCTTGCGCTCGCGCGCTTCCACCCATTGCAGTTCGTCAAAGTCCTGGATTTCACCTGCGATCTGGACCGGCAGATCAGAGGCGTCAAAGCGGGTGATTTTCTTTACGCCGCTTTTGCCATCCAGGATGGCGCGGCAGAAGGCTGTGTTCCCGATCCCATTAGGGCTGACTGCGCCCATTCCCGTGATTACAGCGCGCTTGAGCATAGATACTGATTCTATAATCGATGCAGGATTCATGCGTCTCAAGCTGCAATCATTGACTTACCGCGTCCGCCGTGTGGGCGAAATGACGAACGCCCTTGGGGTGTCACTTGCAGCGGGATTTATGGCTTTCCTGGCCGGAGTCGTAGTCCCGGTATCGCTTTGGGAACGCTTTGCCCGTAACCGTCAGACTGCCCCATCCGCGGATGCTCCGGTCATCTTCTTCAGCTTAATTTTTAGTGTCATTCTGGCTTTGGTGACGATCGCTGTTTGTCTACGCTGGCTTATCAAAAGCGACACCGACCGGGAACCTTAAACGAGAATGTCCCTCGGCATCTACATTTCGGTCCCGTTCTGCCGCTCCAAGTGCACCTACTGCAACTTCGCTTCTGGGGTGTTCTCGGCCGCGCAGATGGGGCAGTATGTTGACCGGATCGTGGCCGACATGCACGAAGCCAAGCGGCTCGCTGCTGAGCACGGCGCCGAAATCCCTGAGCCGGTGGACACGATCTATCTCGGCGGTGGGACACCCAGCCTGCTACCGCCAGAAGAGTTCAAGAGGGTGATGTTCGAATTGCGGCAGAAGTTCAGGACGTTGCCGCGGGCGGAAGTCACCGTAGAGTGTGCTCCGGGAACTCTCAGCGACCCGATGATCCAGGCGATGACTACGCGTGGCGTGAACCGCGTGAGCCTGGGGGTGCAGTCTTTCATCGACAAGGAAGCGGCATCCGTGGCGCGCTTGCACACGCGGGAAAAGACGCTCGACGACATCGAACGGCTGCGCAAGGCAGGCATCAGCAACATCAACGTGGACCTGATCGCCGGGCTGCCGCACCAGACGCGCGAGAGCTGGCAGGAATCGCTTGATCAAGTAATTGCCTCAGGCGTGCCGCACGTGAGCGTCTACATGCTGGAAGTGGATGAGGACTCACGGCTGGGCCGCGAGCTGATCGCAGGCGGTACAAAGTATCACGCGCACTTTGTTCCGGATGACGATCTCACCGCCGAGTTGTACGAAACTGCCTCCCGTAGGCTGATCGATGCGGGAATCGAGCAGTATGAGATTTCGAACTTCGCGCGTTCGGGCTTCGAGTCAAAGCACAACCTGAAGTACTGGACGCGCCAGCCCTATCTTGGCTTCGGTGTAGACGCGCATTCCATGCTGCCTGCAAATAACGAGCTGAGAGCAAAAGCGACCGACGCGATCCGGATGGCCACCGGCGACAACTACGACCAGTTTCTCTCCGGGCCGGGAACTGCAGTTTCAGAGATAAGCTCGGTGCAGGCGGCCGAGGAGGCGTTCTTCCTTGGGTTGCGTATGAATCGCGGCATGTCGCTGGAGGAGTTGCGCGCGGAACATGGAAGAGAGCGCATTGAGGCGTACCAATCAGCAATCGAGGAGCTGATTGCTTCGGGATTGCTGGAACAGGCCGGAGACTATATAAGGTTGACGCCACGCGGGCGGCTGCTGTCGAATGAAGTGTTTGAGAAGTTCATTATTGAGCAGCCGAGCGTAACTGGATAGAACTAGCGCAAGGTCCCTCTGCCCTGCTTGCCGCTGATGAAAGCGCCGGCTCGTTCACGGGCTATTTTGTTGTTGTTGAGTTTTAACTTCCAGAGTCTTTATGAGTCCCAACATAGCAGAACCGAAAGAAGTCACCACCACGCAACCCAAAACCAAGCCGGCTCTTGATTTTCGCAGTGACACCGTGACCAAACCCACGCCGGAGATGCGGCGAGCGATGGCCGA
>JBAIYI010000881.1:0-1550 GCA_037915955.1 Terriglobales bacterium | reverse complement strand
GATTTCTGTGCCGCTCATTCCATCATGATCATGGTGGCCGCTGATGATGAGTGTCTCTTTGCTGAGGGTCAGATCGCTGCCTTCGAGCAGACAACCGACATTGAAAGTAGTGCCGGGATGCGAAAAGAGGTTGCGGAAATGGAGCGTGACGTTGGTATCCGGCAGCGGGCGCGATTGCGGCTTGAGATCGGCGTCATGGATTTCTGGAGATCAGAAGGTGAGGTTCCTGCGTTGGCCAGCAGTTCGGCGGCTGCGGCGTCAGACACGATGGCAACGGGAATATGTACTACATCGTCGGCAAGAGCCTGCTGCGGAATGGGATCCTTGCGCGTGCTGGAGCCGCCAATGCGGGCGACTCGCTCCTGATTAGAAGGATGTTTGCGGTTGGGTTCGGCAACAATAATGACACCCACAGCGCCGTGCGCCTGGGCGTTCATGGTCTTGACTCGAGTGGTGGCATAACGCGTGTTGCCGGTGCCGTTGAAGATTGAAGCGGGATCGTTCTCCTGCGGCTCGTGATCAAAGAGCAGGACGATCTTGCCCTTGGCGTCGAGGTTCGAATAGTCGTCGTAATGGAGTTCAGGTGCGGTGATGCCGTAGCCGGCGAAGACTACATCAGCCGTGACGTCGATATCATGCGGAAAGCCACCGAAAGCGTCCGGGAACTGCCACTTCTTTTCCGTGCCGCCGCGCTTGAGCGAGACGAACCCCTGAGTTCGATCGCCACGATACTCGATGAGCGGAACCGGTTGCAGATAGCTGCCGTTGAAAGCGGGCTTCAGTCCAGCTTTCGCGAATTCAGAGGCGATCCAATCAATGGCAACCTGGTCACCGTTCTGAAGCGAGAGCCGGCCCTGGGTGGAATCAGACGCGAGAAATGTGAGGTCGGCCTTCAGGTCGGGTTCGCGGATGGTGTTGAACCCTGGTGCGATGCGCGGCGGGATTGCGGACTGCTGGGCGGCGGCGAAAGAGACGGCGAGCAGGAGCGTGGTCAGGATCACGAGGCGCGAAGATTGTGGAGTGGGCATCGAGGCTCCGGAAATTTGATGAGAGACAGTTTGCAATGTGGAGCGTTCTTCTGTCCAGAAATGCAATTCCGCAGTCATTCACCCACACGAGAAAATGAAAAGGCGATGTGATCTGGGCTCACGCGAAGCGGCAGCGGAGCCGGTCCCTCGTCGTTCTTGCCTCGCAAGCTCGGCTACGCACTCTGTCGGGATGGGTCCTTCATGGGGAGGGAGTCTGGACCATGCGGTGGCTATGGCTGTGGATGAGGCTAGCTCTTTTTTCAAGCAACGGGGAAGGAGATGCGGAGTATGGAGGCGAATTTGGGACGGTGTAATCACTTGCGGGATTTAGGACGAGGAGCAGCACTGACCAGTTTCGCTTTTGATTCGCGCAGTGAAATTGTTGTAAGTTAGCTTGATTTGCCCAGGCGAATTGCCGCGGAAGCGGCGCAGGTCTTGGAAAATTGAATAATACATGCGAAAGAACACGAATCAGAAGATTGGGCCACAGACGAGCACAGATGAACACAGAGCGGAAAAATC
>JBAIYI010000575.1:0-2061 GCA_037915955.1 Terriglobales bacterium | reverse complement strand
AGTTCAACGCTCCAGGAGCACACCCGAGCCCAGGCGTATCGAAGCGTCTGATCCCGAGCCTGCCAGGTTGCGTTCACGCGGTGTTCCTCGATGGCAATGGTAGGGCGGAAGCTGCCCGAAACCCAAGTTACGGGAGTGCTGAATCGTTTTACCAAAGCCGCTCATCGTACAATAGAAGGTTAACGATCCCTGAATGGCCAGTCCTGTCGAACTCGTACAGATCGATCTTTCGCCGCGCCGCGCCAAGCCAAAGCCGGAGTGGCTGAAGGCCCGTGCACCTCTCGGCGACAACTATCACAACCTGAAGAAACTGGCGCGAACGCTGGACCTGCACACAGTGTGCGAGTCCGCGCAGTGCCCCAACATCGGCGAGTGCTGGCACCACAAAACCGCAACCTTCATGCTGCTGGGCAATCTGTGCACGCGGCGCTGCGGCTTCTGCGCGGTTCCCAAAGGCAAGCCCGAGCCGCTGGACTGGGACGAACCACGCCGGGTGGCCGAAGCGGTGGCTACCCTCGGCCTTAAGCACGCGGTCGTCACCAGCGTGAACCGCGATGATGACAACGTGGGCGCAGCAAAGATTTTTGCCGAGACCATCAAGCAGATCCGCGCGCAGGCTCCGGGCTGCCAGGTAGAAGTGCTCATCCCCGACTTTCAAGGCCGTGAAGATTGCCTGCAGATCGTGCTTCAAGCCCGGCCCGAAGTGCTGAACCATAACACCGAGACTGTGCCGCGCCTTTATCGGGCAGTGCGTTCAGGCGCTCGATACCAGCGCACCCTGGAGCTGCTGGCCAACGTGAAGCGCTTTGCCCCGGGAATGGTTTCGAAAACCGGCGTAATGGTGGGCATCGGCGAAACCATCGATGAACTGATCGAAGTCTTCCGTGATCTGGCAGAGCGCAAGGTAGACATCCTTACGGTGGGTCAGTACCTGCGCCCTTCAAAAGACCATTTGCCCATCACGCGGTATTACACGCCCGATGAATTCGCGCTGCTCAAGCGTGAAGCTCTCGCGTTGGGATTCAAGCACGTTGAATCGGGACCGCTGGTGCGCTCTTCCTACCACGCACACGAGCAGGCGGAGAGCACTGGCCTTATCAGCGTTTCACCGGCGGAAGCACAGTAGCCCAACCAAGCGTAGAGATCCGGTATAAAAATCAAAAGCTGCGCTTTGCGCGCAGCTTTTTTGTCACCGCCGATCTAACCTCTTTTACTTTTTCAGGCCGTAGCCGCCAACTTTGGTTTTGCCACCGGATAAATCGCCACCACCGAATCCGGCTTCAGGACGGCCGTCACCTTCTCCAATGCTGTTGTTTTTGCCGCGATCACCTGCGGGGCGCTCACGCCGAGCAGCGCCGCTGTTTCGGCCAGGGAATATCCCTCCAGGACCGCAATCACGAAGACGAACCTGTCAATCGGCTCAAGCGCCGTAACCGCCGCAATCAACTGGTCGCGACGCGTATCGCCGGTCGCCGGAAATGATTCAAGCTTCTGGTTCCTGGCAGATGCCGGAGAAACCGCACGGATCGCTCGTTTGATAATGGCTCGCTTTGCCCAGGAACGCGCCCACTGCTTGAACACGTGATTACCACTGATGCTGTCTTCCAGGCCGGCTACGACTGATTCTTCCGCTTTCTGCGCATCCGCCGTGAGCAACAGCGCCAGCT
Organism: Terriglobales bacterium; assembly: GCA_037915955.1. Classification (GTDB taxonomy): domain Bacteria; phylum Acidobacteriota; class Terriglobia; order Terriglobales; family Acidobacteriaceae; genus Angelobacter. The sequence goes on along the minus strand of JBAIYI010000575.1, from coordinate 394 downwards.
GATGCAGTCCAGTCATGTCTTCGCTGAAGATCTGCTGGAAATCTGCGCTGGTGGCGTATTCGTTCTTGCGGGTTTCACTACGGCAAAACATCTCTTCTCCTGCTCGATCTGCTTTCTTATACGGGGCCCGCTCTGGTTTTGTTCCGAACTTACCCTCATTTGACTCGGGTGAACCGGAAAAAGTTACAAACAACCGATCTGTAGCTGTTTCTCACAACCCTGTTCGCCGTTTCGGCTTGCAATGAGTACGGTGTAAACATGAGTTTGGATTGCCGGCTACGCTCACCGGATTCAGTTTTTCAGGAAGAGCCTTGATGGCTGGATTCGTTAAGAGCTGACCGGCCGTGACACTCGAAATGTAAGCTTGAGCGCCTCACCGGCTTTAACCGCCGAC
>JBAIYI010000235.1:0-6314 GCA_037915955.1 Terriglobales bacterium | reverse complement strand
TCGCGCCCGGATCAACACGCAACTCGCAACCACCCGGGAACAGATACAAGCGGCGGTGACCCGGCCTGCGTGGAAAGCTGTGGGGTATTTCGCCTTCTACCTCGCAATCATCCTTTTACTGGGTACCATATTTGCTCGTGCGGTTTACCAGAACCAAAGCGGGCTGTTCACGGCTGTCGTGAATAACCTGGGCGATCTGCCGTTGCACTTGCAGGCGACTTCGAGCTTTGTTGAAGGCCGCAACTTTCCGCCGCAGGACCCAACGTATTCCGGCGTGCGTTTTGCCTATCCCTTTCAATGCGACTTTCTTACGGCCATGCTGGTGAAGTGCGGGGCCACAATCACAACTGCTTTCTGGTTGCAGAACATGGTTCTGGCGCTCGCGCTTGTTGGTCTGCTGCACTACTGGACCTTGCAACTCACCGGCAACAAACTCGCGGGGTTGATTGCGCCGGCGCTGCTGCTCCTGAGCGGCGGGCTGGGCTGGACATTCATTTTCGACGAGGTACGCAACAGCGAAAGCGGGCTGATACCGCTGCTTGGACATCTGGCGCACGATTACACCATCAACTTTGGTCCGAACCTGCGCTGGGGCAACGCCATTACAACGTTGCTGGTGCCACAACGCAGCATTCTGTTCGGAATGCCGCTGGCTGTGGTGGTGTTCAGCCAATGGTGGAAAATCATCAACAATGGGGGAGTTCAGCCCGCCGTCAAACCGGCACGGCTCCGAATGACTGCGTCCGGAATTCTGGCCGGCCTGCTTCCGCTGATCCATTCGCACACATTCCTGGTGGTAGTGATCATGGGGGCATGCCTGGCGGTAATTTTCCGGGCGCATCTCCGCAGCTGGACATTCTTTTTTGGCGCGGCTGCGCTCGTGGCTTTGCCGCAGTTGCTGTGGCTGGCCGGCGCCGGAACAATTCGCGCAAGAGAATTCCTTGCCTGGCAGCCAGGCTGGGATCACGGCGAGATGAATCCAGTTTGGTTCTGGTTTGTGAATGCAGGCCTGTTCATCCCGGTGCTGGTGCTGGCTTTGACTTGGAGGACAGAAGAGTACAAGCCCTCGCGCCGGCTTCTGCTCTTTTACGCGCCGTTCCTGCTGTGCTTTATCGGGCCAAACCTGTTCAAGCTCTCTCCCTGGATATGGGACAACATCAAGGTCCTTATCTATTGGTACCTCGCCTCCCTTCCGCTGGTAGCGTGGTTTCTGGCTACAGAGATCTCGCGCCGATGGGGATGGCGCTGGATTGCTGCGGCGGTGCTGGCGGCTATGCTGCTTTCCGGCGGCTTCGATGTCATCCGAGTGATTACCGAGGCATCGCCGCAGGAAGAGTTCAACATCCATGCTCTGGCAGCCGCGAAAATGGTCGCAGAGCAGACGCAGCCGCAGTCAGTGATCTTGAACGCGCCGGTTTACAACACGCCGGTGTTTCTTACGGGACGACCGTCAGTCATGGGCTACCCGGGATGGATGTGGTCGCGAGGACTGAGCTACCAGCAGCGGGAAGCGGATATCCATGATATCTACGCGGGCAAGCCGCAGGCGGAAGCCTTACTGCGGCAATATGGAATCAAATATGTGTTGATTGGGCCGCAGGAACAAAGCTCGCTGAGCGTGAATGATCAGTACTGGAGCCAGCACCGGCTGGCCGCTCAAACCGGCGAGTATCGTTTGTATAGGATAGAAGAGGAAAGGGCAGTTCGATGAAGATCGGGATTCTCACGGGCGGGGGCGATTGTCCCGGCCTCAACGCAGTGATTCGCGCAGTAGTTCGTAAGGGGATTTTTCACTACGACGACGAGTTCACCGGATTTCTGGAAGGCTGGCGCGGCGTGCTGGAAAACAAAATCACACCGCTCGACCTGAAAGCAGTGGCAGGCATTCTTCCGCGCGGCGGCACCATCCTCCGGACTTCGCGCACGAACCCGGCCAAGCGCGAAGGAGGCATTGATCGCTGCATTAACAATCTGCAGAAGATCGGTGTCGAAGCGCTGATCGCCCTGGGCGGCGATGATACGCAGTCGGTGTCGCAGAGGCTGCACGAACAAGGCTTCAGGGTGGTCGGGGTGCCGAAAACGATCGACAACGATCTGGCGGGTACGGATCTGTGCTTCGGCTTTGACACGGCCGTGAGCATCGCTACGGAAGCCATCGATCGCGTCCACACCACGGCAGAAGCGCACAACCGCGTGATCGTGGTGGAAGTCATGGGCCGCGACTCCGGCTGGATCGCGCTTTACAGCGGCATCTCCGGCGGAGCGGACGTGATCCTGCTTCCCGAACGGCCGATCGATCTCCAGGAAGTTGCCGACCGGCTCAAGCGACGGCACGATCGCGGCAGCTACTTCAGCATTGTGGTGGTGGCAGAAGGAGCCAAGGTGGCCGATGAAGTGATTGTCGAACGGCGCAAGACAGACGAGTTCGGGCACGTGCGGCTTGGCGGCATTGGCAATGTTCTGGCGGCGGAAATCGAGAAGCGCACCGGCTTTGAGACGCGCGCAGTCGTGCTGGGACACATCCAGCGCGGCGGATCACCAACGGCGTTCGATCGCATGCTGGCTACGCGCTATGGCGTGGGAGCAATCGATATGGTCCACCAGGGGAAGTTTGGCTGCATGGTGGCACTCAAGGGCAATGACATTCGCTCAGTCCCAATTGCCGATGCCATTTCCAAGAACCGGCGCGTGGGCGATGACCTGATTGATGTGGCCACAAGCCTGCAAGACTAGAAGCTGAGTTAATATCACCGCAATGGCTCAGGCCCAGACCAAATCAAGAAAGCGCAAGCCTGCGCCGCTCAAACGGCAGAGTGCCACACCGGCACTGGCCGCGGAGCGCCGCTGGCGCACAATGACTCTCTGGCAACTGGGCTGCGCCGGACTGCTGGTCGTCGCGGCCTTCCTGCGGCTGTTTGATCTCTCGGCCAAGGTCCTGCATCACGATGAAGGCGTGAACGGAATGTTCATGGCCAACCTCTTCCGCACTGGTTACTACCATTACGATCCAGCAAACTATCACGGCCCCACGCTCTACTATGCAGGGTTGGTTACCACAACGCTGAACGCGTTCGTCTATGGAAAATATGGACTGAGTACATTCGCCATAAGGCTGGTTACGGCCATCTTCGGGATCGGAGTGGTCTGGCTGGTCTTGTGCTTGCGGCGATATTTAGGAACATTCGGCGCCTGGTCGGCGGCGGCGCTCACAACCGTCTCTTCCGGAATGATGTTTTTCTCGCGCTACTTCATTCATGAGATTTTGTTTGTCTTTTTCACGCTTGCCACAATCGTGGCGTGGCTGAAGTTTCGGGAAACCGGCCGCCCGAAATACCTTTACTTGGCGGCCAGTTCCCTCTCTCTGCTGGGCGCGACCAAAGAAACATGGATCATCACCCTGGCGGTATGGCTGATCGCGATTCCCTGCACCAACCTATATATAAGGGTCGCGGACCGCGTACTGAAGCGGCAGCCCGACCCGGAACTGGAGGTCCCCGCCGCGCCGCCCCAGGAGAGCCCGCGCGTGCTGTATCCCACGGCGGCGATTATCTTCGTCATCGTGTGGATCCTGTTCTACTCATCGTTCTTCACCAACTTTCCCCAGGGCCTGCTTGATTCCATCAGAACTTACGGCTATTGGACGAAAACCGGCGGCACTGCCAACATTTATCCGTGGACACAGGATCTCGACTGGCTCTTTCGCGCGGAAACCGGAGCCTTGTTGCTGGGAGCTGCTGGCATTATCGTAGCGCTGGTGCAGGTGCGCACCCGTTTTGCCGTATTCACAGCGTTCTGGTCCATGGGAATTCTGGCGGCATACTGCCTTGTTCCCTATAAGACCCCATGGCTGCTGCTGAGCATTGTCCTTCCGTTCCTTCTCATGTCCGGTTATCTGCTGGAGCATATCTTTGCCGTACGGTCATCGCCGGTTATTGCATCGGTGATTTTGGCAGGCGCGGCCGGCCTGGGACTGTACCAGGGAATCGAATGCAGCTTTGAGCGTTATGACGATCCCACCGAGCCTTACAGCTACGCGCATTCCTATCGTGACTTGCTGAACCTGGTGAGTGACATCGACAAGATCGCAGCGGGCTCGTCCCAGGGCCGAAACATCGGAATCACCGTAATGTCTACGGAGCATTGGCCGCTGCCCTGGTATCTGCGCTTCTATCCGAATACCGGATTCTGGGGCAAAGTGGTGACCACCAATGAGCCGATCATCATCGCCCACCAGACGCAGGTGGAAGAGGTGAACCGCGAACTGGGCGATAAGTACCGGCTGTTGAGCGTGCATGAGCTCCGTCCAGGAAACCGGCTGTATCTGTATTTGCGCAAAGACCTGCAGCCCTGAACATCAGATTTAGCATTTGGAATTTCAAATTTAAACTTTATGTCCATGTTTTCCATCCTTCATGATCTTCGCTACGGTTTGCGCATGCTGCGGAAAAATCCCGGATTCGCCGCGGCAGCAATCATTACGCTGGCACTGGGGATTGGCGGCAACACGGCGGTGTTCACCGTTACCAGTGCCATGCTGCTCAAGCCGCTGCCGTACAAGGACCCGCAGCAGCTCGTCAGCCTGGACGTGCGGCAGAAGGATGGGCAAAGCGGATGCTGCACCCTGGGATGGAGCGACCTTGTCCGCGAACGCAACAAGTCTTTCTCCGTCACCGCAGTCGCTGCGCTCGACAACCTGAATCTCACCGGCCGCGGCGAGCCTTTGCAGGTGGCCATCGGCCGCGTTTCACCGGAGTTCTTTGACCTGCTCGGAGTAAAGCCGCAGCTTGGGCGAACATTTATCGCTGAAGAAGGCCGCTCTGAGGGCAAGCCTGTCGCCGTGATCACCGATTCGCTCTGGCATAGCCGCTTCGGCGGCGACCCCAGCATCGTCGGCCAGGCGCTCACGCTCGACTCCATTCCTTACACCATCGTGGGTGTGCTGCCAGCGGACGTTCAATATCCGTTTGTTGGCCCAGCTGAAATCTGGATTCCCCGCTACTTCGAATACTCGCTCTTCACACCGCAGCGCCTGCGTATGGGCGTCGGTTATCTCGGAATGTACGCCCGGCTCCGCGACGGCGTGAGCCAGAAGCAGGCGCTTGCCGAACTGGCCGTGCTGCACCAGCAATATCGCAAAGAGAATCCTACCGCCCCGGACGCCGATCCCGAGCGCTCCGTTGCGATCGATAATCTGCAGGATTCGCTGGTCGCCAATGTGCGCACGCGGCTGATTGTGCTGACGATCGCTGTCATCCTTGTTCTTGCTATCGCGTGCGCCAACGTGGCCAGCCTTCTGCTTTCGCGGGCCGTGGCGCGGCGCAAGGAGATTGCCGTCCGCACGGCGCTCGGCGCTCCACGCATCGCCATCATCAACCAGCTCCTCACGGAAAGCATTCTGATGGCACTCATCGCCGGCGTTATGGGCCTCGCCTTGAGCTGGGGTGCAACGCGCGCCTTCACGGTCTGGGGAGCCAGTAGCCTACCCCAGGGGATCCCAGTCGCGATTGACGGCCGGGTGCTCATCTTCACTGTCTTTGTCTCCGTGCTCACCGGCATAATCTTTGGCCTGTTCCCTGCCGTGCAGCTTGCGGGCACCAACGTCAACGAAACTCTGCGCGACGAAAGCCGCGGCGCCAGCGGTGGCCCGGCCCGCGTCCGGCTCCGCGGTATGCTCGTGGTCTTCCAGGTCGGTCTTTGCGTAATGCTTCTCATTGGCGCCGGGCTGCTGGTCCGCAGCTTTGCCCGCTTGCTCCGCGTCGATCCCGGTCTCGACGCGCAGAACGTGATCACAATGAACGTGAACCTGCCCAGCGTGAAGTATGCAAAGCCTGATCAGCAGACCATGTTTTTTGACGAGCTGCTGCGCCGCGTGTCCGCTCTCCCCGGCGTTCGTGGCGCGGCGATCTCGGCCGCATTGCCGCTCAGCTGGAAACGCATCACGCCCATCCTGCCGGAAGGCCAGCCGGAAGTCCCTCTCGCCCAGCGTCCCTTCATTGACATTGAAGCCATCAGCCCAACCTGGTTCAAAACCTTGCGCGTTCCGCTCAAGCTCGGCCGCGAGTTCACTGATGCCGACAACGCCCAGGCTCCCAAGGTCGTCATCATCAATGAGACTCTGGCGCGGCGCTACTGGCCCAACCAGAACCCTGTTGGACATCACCTGATCATGGGGCGCGGACCGGCGCCGTCAGAGATCGTCGGCGTGGCCGCTGACGTGAAGAACCGCGGCGTTGCTCTTGATCCGCAGCCGCAGCTCTATTTTCCCTTCTCCCAGATTCCCTGGGGCAATATGAATCTCATCGTGCGGACAGCCA
>JBAIYI010000039.1:0-8117 GCA_037915955.1 Terriglobales bacterium | reverse complement strand
CGGGTGGGAGTCATGCAAAAGACGCGCCAGTTCCAGCAGCCCGGCAACGCCGCTTGAGTTGTCGTCTGCCCCGGGGCTGTCGGCAACCGTGTCATAATGAGCTCCCACGATCACGATTTCTCGAGGCTTTTCTCCTCCCGGAATTTCTGCAATCAGGTTCCGGACCTTGCGCATTTCTACCGTGTATTCCTGCGATTGCACGCTGTAGCCTGCCGCATGAAAGGAAATTTCAATGAATTGCGCCGTCTTCTCAAGAGGCTGAAACGCAATCACGTTCCTTTCTCCAATGGTCCCCGCAAGATAATGGACAGTCTTATGCAGGTTGCTCTCGATGATCGTCTCTTCGTTCGTAAGAGGAGGCAGGGTACCCTGATAATTCCGGCCGGGCATTCTGGTGAGATGCAGCAAGACGAGAGCGGCAAGCCCGCAGACGAGCGTAATCAACAGCAGGGCGCGGAGCAGAAGGGACATGGGTCTGCTGATTGTGCGGCCTTGAAGGAATTCTCGCAAGGCGAATGTGGCCGATCCGAAAAAGCTCGGTTCGAATCTCCACATCATTCACATATTGGCGGTTCTCAGAAGGACCCTATTTGATCAGCACCTTGAACGCGTCCACGATCTCAATCCCCTGCCCGGGATAGAAATCAAGGATTTCACCCGCGCGAAACGGCGGAACATACTGCTTGACGGGGCGGACCAGGGTAAATCTCACCTTGCCGCGGCACCGCTTGCATATCGGGAAGGTTTCCGCCCGGATCAGCGTGGCCGTATGCATGAGCCTGTGGCTCTCATGGACGACGCGGTAAATTCCGGTCTCTGGAACCTTCTCGCCGGGGCAATAGGGGCCTTTCCGCATGGCCTATATCGATGCAGTTAAGGGCCTTGATAGTTGTTTGCTCAACTTAAAAGTTCAAGAGTTTTGAGTTCGAGATCGGAATCGTAGCTTCAGACCTACAGCCCGAACAACTCCCGAAGGCGCCTGGTCTGCGCCCGGCTTACGGGAACTTCAGTCTGCTTACGATCGTCCATGCGCAGCTGATAGGAGCTCTTGAACCACGGCACCACTTCCTTGATGCGGTTGATGTTCACCACATAGGAGCGGTGGGCGCGCCAGAACATGTCAGGGTCAAGGCCGTCGAGAAGCTCTTCCAGCGTCCGGCAGTTGGACTGGCCTTCCAGATTCGTGGCCGCCACGCTGATGATGCCGTCCTCAATCGACGCCCAGCACACGTCCTTCTGGTCCACCAGAAACAGCCTTCCGGCGGAGCGCAGCAGGACCTTCGAATGTTGCGGCTTCTGCGATTCCAGCATCTTTACCAGCATGTCAATCCGCTCATTGCCGGCAGGCGCGGTGGTTTGCAGTTTCTTGCGGGCCTTCTCAATTGCCTGATGGACGCGCTTCTTGTCAAAGGGCTTGAGCAGGTAGTCAATGGCATTCACTTCGAAAGCCTTCACCGCGTACTGGTCAAACGCAGTGGCAAAAACGATCTGGGGCATGGGAATCTTGCGGTCAAGCAGCTTCTTGATGGCGCCAAAGCCGTCGAGCCCAGGCATCTGGACGTCGAGGATCAGCAAATCCGGGTTGTGCTCCTTCACCAGATTCACCGCTTCCAGGCCGTTGCGCCCCTGCGCCACGATGTTCACGTCGTCCACGGACTTGAGCAGATAGCTCAACTCATCGCGCGCGAGCTGCTCATCGTCGACAATGACCGCTGATATCGCCACCCTGCCCTCCAAAGAACAGTATAGTTTGCCGCGCCTTACACGCTCAACAGATTTGCACCAGAAAAGGTGCAACAAGAAACTGGCAAAAATCTCGCCCGACGTTGTCGATTTATTCCCTTCCACGCGTCGTTACGGCGAGCAGGACGAAAAACAAACCGCCTGCTGCCATGATGAAGGAGAGATTCCAATGCCATTGACTACATCCATGAAAAGGGCGGCAATTGCAGCCGCCGTGACCCTATTCTTCTTCGGCGCGATTGCCTTGCGCGCCATTGACAAGCAGGAGACCAATGCAACCGCAGCCTTCGCCCGCCTCAAGACTCTGGTCGGCACGTGGGAAGCCACCAGCAGCAAGGGCACGGCGACCTCGACGTTCGAGACCATCGCCAATGGGAGCGCAATTCTCGAGCGCATCAAAGTCCCGGGTGAATCCGAGATGGTAACCACCTACTACGTGGACGGAAATCGCCTGGTGCTGACCCACTACTGCACCGCCGGAAACCAGCCGCACATGCAGGCGGAGGCGTATGATCCGGCATCGAACCAGCTTACGTTCAATTTTGTGAACGGCGGCAACCTGGCCAATCCCAAGGCCGGCCACATGCACCATGCGGTCCTGAAGTTCGGCGGCGCCGATGATTTCGCGTACGACTGGACTTTTCAGAAGGACGGCAAGTCTCAATTTACAGAGAGCCTGCAATATCACCGCGTAAAATAGCGGAACCGCACACTGGGGAGCGCTACAGGCGCTTCCCTTCTCCAGCAACCGCAGTCATAACTGAAGAGGAGTTTGCGATGCGTTACATGCTTTTGATTTACACCCGCGAAGATGCCATGGCTCAGCGTTCCCCGGAAGAGACCCAGAAGACCATGCAAGCTCACTGGGACCTGATGGACGACACCCAGCGCAAAGGGATTTTGGAAGGCGTGGAGCCTCTGGCCCGCACCACTGCCGCCACTACTGTGCGTGTGCAGAATGGAAAGCCGCTCATCACGGACGGGCCGTTTGCGGAAACCCGCGAGCAGCTGGCCGGCTATTACATCCTGAACTGCAAAGACCTGGACGAGGCTATCTCGTATGCCGCCCGCATCCCCACCTGCTGCGGCGGAACAGACGGATGCATCGAGATCAGGCCGCTGCCCGGCCTCCCGGAGCGCGGAACAGCCCCGCATCAGGAGCAGGAGCTTTCCGTTGCTCACAATGGATGACGTCAGAACCACGGCGGAGGCGATCTTCCGGCGCGAGTCCGGCCGGATCATCGCCACGCTGATCCGTATTTCTGGTTCATTCGACCTGGCGGAAGAAGCCATGCAGGAAGCCTTTGCCTCTGCGCTGACCACATGGCCCGAAAAAGGCATCCCGGATAATCCCGGCGCATGGATCACGGCCGTCGGACATCGCAAGATCGTGGACCATGCGCGGCGTGAGCGCACCCGCCGCGAAAAACAGGAGCCGTTGCAATACGAAATCCCCACCGTTCAGCGCGCCGAGGCTGAAACCATGTTCGAGGATCAGGAAAACAATATGTATCCCGACGATCGGCTCCGGCTCATCTTCACCTGCTGCCATCCGGCGCTGAATCCGGAAGCGCAAATTGCCCTCACGCTCCGCACGCTCGGCGGGCTGCAAACGCCGGAGATCGCGCGCGCGTTCCTGGTCCCTGAGCCCACGCTGGCGCAGCGGCTGGTGCGTGCGAAGAAGAAGATTGCCGAAGCAAACATTCCTTACGAGGTCCCCAATCCGCGTGCGATAGGGGAACGCCTGCGCGCGGTGCAGTCTGTCATCTACCTGATCTTCAATGAAGGTTATGCCGCCACGACCGGCGATTCACTGGTCCGTCGCGAACTCTGTGCGGAAGGCATTCGACTCGCCCGCATGCTCTGCCAGCTCATGCCCAACGAGGCGGAGAATTTCGGACTGCTCGCGCTGATGCTGCTGCACGACTCGCGTCGCAATACGCGGATGGACGCAGGCGGGCGGCTCATCACGCTGGAAGAGCAGGACCGCGCCTCGTGGGACCATGATGAGATTCGCGAAGGGCAGAAGGCGCTGGAACGTGCCATGGAGTTGCGCCGGCCCGGCAGCTATCAATTACAGGCAGCCATAGCCGCACTGCATGCTGAAGCCCCGTCAACGAGCGAAACCGACTGGCCGCAGATTGCGGCGTTATACCGCGAGCTGCTGCGCCTTGAGCCTTCACCCGTGGTGGCATTGAACCATGCGGTAGCGGTAGCCATGAGTGAAGGCTACGCCAGCGGCCTGCAACGCATTGAACAGCTTGGAGCTTCGGGCGAACTGAAAGATTATCATTTGTTCCACGCAGCCCGTGCGGATCTGCTGCGAAGGCTGGGCCGAAAAGCAGAGGCTGAGAGCGCCTACAATCGCGCACTTGAACTTGCCACCAACAAGGTTGAACAGGATTTTCTGAAGTCGCGCATCGAGCAGATGAGGGATTAGAGGTTGTCTCACAATGACTGGATCGGGTGACACGCTTTGTAGCACAGGCGCCCTCGCCTGTGCCGGTTTGCTCTCTCCGCCCCTGCACGGATCTTTGATCTTCTGCTCCCGCCAGGACCAGAGAAAGTGGGTGCTCATCACCACAACCGAGTCCAGTTCGTACCGCTTGCCGTCGTCGTCCAAATATGGTCAAGGACCGGCCATTTCACCTCAAGGTCAGATCGTCTCTCGTATGGAATGTGATGGAGTATGAACCGCCGCCCTTTGCAACGTGCGAAAACTTACGGCGGAGTTTTATCGTCATTCTTGCGGCACAGGCGAGGGCGCCTGTGCTACACAGCTAACTAAACCTATATTCAGCATGCAAGAGATCGGCCGGGCCGGGAAATCAACCAACAGCCCCGAACCGCTATCAGGCGGATGAACTCATTCATGAGATAGTTCGATAACTTCTAGCTGCTTCTCTCCACCACAAACTCCGGGATATTCAGCAGCGCGCGTTTGATCTCCGAGTCAGGAAAAGTGCAGATCGCCTTTCTGGCCTGCTCGGCGTGTTTCGCGGCTTCGTCGTAGGCGTAATGAATAGAGCCGTAGCGTTCCAGGATGGCCAGAATCTGCTCATGCTGCACGCTGTTGAAGGCGCGCTCTTCCAGAACGGTCTCCACCAGCTTGCGCTCCGTGGGCGTACAGCGCTCCAGCGCATGGATGACCGCCATGGTCACCTTGCCTTCGCGAAGATCGCTCGCGACCGGCTTACCCAGAACCGCTTCAGAAGCGGTGAGATCGAGCACGTCATCCACAATTTGAAAAGCCAGCCCTAAATGCTTGCCGTACTCTGAGAGTCGGCTCTCCTGCTCGTCGGTGGCCTTGCCCAGCAACGCGCCCATACGCATGGAAGCCGAGAAGAGGCACGCGGTCTTGCGGTAGATCAGGTCAAAGTGCTCTTCGAGCGAAATGCACTTGCCGAGCTTTTCCATCTGCAGCAGTTCGCCTTCCACCATCTGCTGCGTCAAATCAATCAGCACATCCAGGATGCGGAAATTCCTCTCCTGCACCGCGATTTTGAATGACTGCATGTAGAGCCAGTCACCGGCGAGCACACACTTGGAATTGCCCCACTGTGTGTTCGCTGCCGGACGGCCACGACGCGTCTTGGCTTCATCAATGATGTCGTCGTGGACGAGCGTCGCCGTGTGGATGATCTCGACCACGGCGCCCAGCCGCACGGCGCTACGTTCATCGTGCGGAAAGAGCTTGGCTGCAAGCAGAAGCAGCGCGGGACGGATGCGCTTGCCGCCGCCGCCGCGCAGGTACTCGCCAATATCCGTAATCGCGCGCACGCTGGAGACCGTATCGCGCCCGAACTCGCGTTCAATGGCTGCCAGATCGTCGCGCAGCAGGTCAAAAATTTCCTTGGCGTTGCCTGTGGCCGGTGAACTCAAACAATCCCCTTCTGCTCTGGGTTAATTGCTGCGGTAATTCGTGAACTGCATGTCGATCCCAAAATCCTGGCCCTTGAGCAGGGCGATGATCTCCTGCAGCGTGTCCCGGTCTTTCCCGGATACCCGAACGCTGTCGCCCTGAATTGAGGCTTGCACTTTCTTCTTGGAATCCTTGATGACCCGTACGATGTCCTTGGCCTTCTCCGTGGGAATTCCCTGCTGCATCGTAATCTTCTGCCGGGCACGCGAGCCCGCAGCCGGTTCCACCGCGCCATACGTGAGCGCCTTCAGCGGCACGCCCCGCTTCACCAGCTTGCTCTGCAGTATGTCATTGACGGCCTTAAGCTTATATTCATCGGCCGAACTCATGATGATGGCGTCTTTGCCCTCCAGCGCAATCTCTGACTTTGAATCCTTCAGGTCAAAGCGCGTATGGACCTCTTTCAGCGCATTCTGGATTGCGTTGGAGACTTCCTGCAGGTCAACTTTGCTGACGATGTCGAATGAATTGTCCTGAGCCATGCAGGTATTAGCTTACTAAAGACAGCCTTGGAGTGGGAGTTTTTACCGTTCCTGCAGCAACATGCATGGGCCGCCGCCCTGATGCGCATGCAAAGGCCGCAAACAAACCGATCTTTGGGAGAGGTGCCACCGTGGTTACCATCGTCATCTTGTCGCCAACCGGCGCGGCTGCGATGATGGCCTTGCTTGACATCACTCCTGACCGGAGGTTTTGGGGGAAAAGCAGCCGGTCAGAAAGTTTCTAAACTAACCAGGCCTCGGATGAGCATCCGAGGCCTGAATTTTTTGCCATCCACAGTTACATATTCCCTTCATCGGCAGACGGCCCATAGATCGAGGGCACCGGAACATTATTCAATCGCAGATAAACCGAGAGCTGGCCGCGATGGTGGATTCCGTGGTTCAGCAGGAAGCTGCGTACCACAGCCACCCGCGGGAGCGTGAACATGGTCTTACCGTCCGCCACGAGGCTCCAGGGCTTCATCATGTCGCCATCACTGGCGCTGGAAATGGCCTTGCGCGCAACGGACACGTTCTCGTCGAAGGTCTTCAGCAGTTGATCGCGAGACTTGATTTCCTGCGTTGGCGGCGCCGTGGCAACGTCAAAAGAGTCCATGCTGAATACAGCCTCCGTCCAATGGTTGATTGTCGCCAGATGGGTCGCCAGCCCGCCCAGGGTCATCGATTTGTCGTGCGGTTTCCATCCAAACTTGTCTTCCGGAACCCGCTCAAGCGTCCGCCTCGTGGTCTGCATTTCATGATCGAATTCAGGTATAAGAGATTGGCTGATACGGCCGCCCTGCTGAGCTTCTGCCTGTGCTGGCATAAGATGACTTCTCCTTCCAGATAAATTGCCGCCGATCATTCTACATTCCCAACGCTCACTTATGCGATGCACGCGGTACTCTATCCGGACAATTCATGCCGTTTTAATGCAATCAGACTGGCGGCAGTTTTGTTCGTCGCCACAGCTCGGGTTTTGTTATCGTGAAGGTGTCGGAAAGGAGTATCGCCCGATGTCCACTGCTGCCCGCACCACCAAGTCTCCTCGCGAACTTTATTCCATGGCAAAACACCTCGGCGCCTGGGACCCGGAAGAGATCCCGATGGTAGAAGACCGAGCCCACTGGGAAAAGCTGAACGCTGACCAGAAGGAACAGCTCATCAAAGTCTGTGCGCTGTTTTACGAAGGAGAAGTCAGCGTTTCCGACACGCTGGCGTGGTTCATGCTCGCCATGCCTGACCCTGACCGGCGCATGTTCCTCTCGAGCCAGGTCTATGAAGAGGTGAAGCACGCGGAGTTCTTCGAACTCTACTTCCGCGAGGTCTGCGGCAAAGTGGACACCTCGGCTTATCTGGTGCCGGAGTACAAGGGCGTTCTGATCGACGAGTTGCGCAAGCGGGGTGAAGCTATGGGGCGCGCCATGATCTCGGGCGATCAGGCGGAACTGACGCGGACGCTCGTGATGTTCGCGGCCCATTACATGGGAGTGATTGAAGGGGTGATGGCGGTGTCAGGCTACGAGTTCTTTGACGACATGCTTGCCGCCACCGGCATGTTCCCGCGATTGCAGGAAGGCATCCGGCTGATTCGCGCCGACGAGGGACGCCACATCGTACACGGCATGGATTACCTGCGGGAACAGCTGTCGCTGCACCCTGAGATGGTCGAGCCCGTTCGCGAGCTGTTCATGCAGCAGGCCCTGACGATCCCCGCACGCACAGACTTCATCTTTACGAATAATCCTTTTGGTCTCGATAAGCAAAAGATGCTGCAGATCGGGTTTGATCACACACAGCAGAGAATGCGAGAGGCGGGGTTGGGGTGAAGCGATACTTAATATTTGGTATTTGGTTTGAGTACCCGCGGCACTTTGACGCCCGGAAGGACACCTGATTGTGCTTGGACGATGACAAAAGCCTTAGAGTCGAAGCAGGCCCGGAGACAAACGCAGAACTCTGGTGAATCA
>JBAIYI010000384.1:0-4440 GCA_037915955.1 Terriglobales bacterium | reverse complement strand
TTGCGGTCCATCTTGTGGAACAGGTTGTGCGGGTCGCGCTGTTCCACCCGGGTGAGCGAGGCGCGGGCGAGAGCGGTTTCAATCCGCAGGACAGTCTGGGCTTCGGCCTTGGCCGTAGCGGGCGAATCGCCCAGCAGCTGCAGCATCTTCTCCACGTGGGCGACGTACTTGCGGCGCAGTTCCACGGACTTGGCTTCGGTCTTGGTGTAGTAGTCGCGGTCTGGCAATCCAAGGCCGCCGGCCACGGCGAAGGCAATCACGTCGTTGGAGTTGGCGAAGTCCTGATCAGAACCGAAGCCGAAAAAGCTGTTCTCTGATTGCGCGTGCTCAGCCGCGAGCAGCGCTGCCAGGTCCTTTTTGGATTTCAGTGCCGCAATCTGCACCAGCGAAGCCTTGAGCGGCGTTGCGCCCGCTTTCTCAATGGCAGGCTCATTCATGCAGGCGGAGAAGTAATCGCCAATCTTCTGCTGGGCAGGCGTACGGCCGGTGGTTTTTCCGGCCAGCTCGTCCAGCACGCCCCACATGAATCGCTGGTTGTCCTTGTGGACTTTGGCATAGACGCTCCAGGCGGCCTGGTCGGGCGGGATGGGATTGTGCTTCATCCAGCCGCCGCAGGAGTACTGGTAGAAGTCGACGCAGGGGTCGGCAGTCTTGTCCATCGACTGGACATCAAGGCTGGGCGTATAAGGCAAGGTGGTCAGGGGCTTTTCATCCACCGTCAACACGGGATTGGCGATGCCCGGCTTTTCCGCCTGAGTGGGCTTTTGCTGGGCTTGTTGTGCGGCCGACGGAAACACAGAAACGAAAAAACAGAGCACCAGGGTGGCTGAAATCCGGAAAGTACGATCAGAAGTCATGAAAGCCTCGCGAGAGAATCAGACGAATCAGTCTAAAGGAAGAAAGCGATTTGCGTGAATGGCGGGTGGGATGCGGCTATAATCGGGCGAAAGGCCTGAGTTGTTCCATTCACCGCTTCAGGCCGGCCAGCAACAGCCCAGGAAAACTGTATGGCCAGTGCAGCTTCAACACTTCCGAAACCTGCCTGCCTCAGCATTGAGGTGGGTGGCCAGCAGCGCCGTGTGGACGTGACCACGGTCCCGTTCTCCATTGGACGCGCGGAAGATTGCGACGCCACCATCGCCGACGTGAGGGTCTCACGGCGGCATGCGGAAATCGTCCAGGAAGACGGGCATCTGGCGATTGTGGACAGAGGCAGCCGGCATGGCACTTTTGTGAACGGCGTGCGCTGTGAACGCGGAGTCCTCAGGGACCGCGACGAGATTACGCTCGGCGTTCCAGGAGTGCGAATCCTGTTCCTAGAAGAGAGTCCATCGCAAAACGTGAGCAGCGCATACCTCACGCGGCTGGCCAGCAGTTCTGATGTGTCGGAGCTTGAGAAACTCCGGCTGTTTCTGGAAGCCGCCCGCAGCCTGAATAGCGGTCTGGTGCTTCAGGACGTGCTGCGCAACATGCTCGACTACGCGTTGCGGATCACCAAGGCGGAACGCGGATTCATCTACCTGCGCGACAAGAAACAGGCTCCAGTCCTGACCTGCGGTTTGAACAGCCAGGGAGGGTCGTTGCTGGACGACGCGGATGTTTCCCGCTCCGTGATCAATGATGCTCTTCATTCCGCTTCAGAGTTCATTTCCGGCGACGTAAGCCAGCAGAGCATGTTTTCTGCCCGGCAGAGCATCATGCTGCACGAGTTACGGACCATCGTCGCCATTCCTCTGCGCGGAAAACGTGTTGGCGGTGACGCCTCTGCCGCCGCCGAAGGCGTGCTCTACCTCGACAGCCGAATGGCTTCGCGCACCATGTCGGGGGTCGCGCCAGATGTGCTGCGGGCGCTCGCCGGTGAATGTGCGGCGCTTTTGGAAAGCGCGCGGCTCATGGAAGCTGAACAGTCCGCGCGGCGTTATCAGCAGGAGATGGAGATTGCAGCTTCCATCCAGCGCAGCCTGGGATCAGAGGCGGATGTGCCGTGCGAATTTGCTCGCGTCATCGGGCGCAGCATTCCTTGTCGCGAGGTTGGAGGTGATTTCTTTGAGGTCAATACGACCCCGGAGGCGGTCACGGTGATCCTGGCGGACGTTTCCGGAAAGGGAATCTCCGCGGCCTTGCTGGCTTCAGTGATTCACGGGATGTATTTCGCGCAGATCTCCGCCGGCGCTTCTCTGGTGGATGTGGCGGCTTCAATCAATCGCTTTCTCTGCTCGCGGGTTGCCGGACAGAAATACGCCACCATGATGATTGTGCAGGTGGATCGCCGCGGGCTGCTGCGGATCGTGAACTGCGGGCACGTGCCGCTGCTCATTGCCGTTAACGGCCATTGCGTGCGTGTGGAAGATGGTGATTTGCCCGTCGGCTTGATGGCGGATGCGGCCTTCAGGATACTGGAACAGCAGCTTGCTCCGGGAGCGCGCGTCTGCCTGATGAGTGATGGCATCAGCGAAGCGGAAAACGCCGCAGGTGATGAGTTCGGGATATCTGCCGTAGAAGGACTACTCTGCTCCGGCAGCGACGTTCAGGCAGTTCTGAGCGCCGTGAACGCATTTACCGGCAACAGCGAACTGCAGGACGATCGCACGGTGGTGACCATCGATTACACTGGCGCAGCTTCCTAGTCCTGGAAGCTGAACGCAGCTTTCATTTTGTGGATCTCGATCAGGTCACCGGCCGCCAGTTCGCGCTGTCCCTGAACCTCTTCGCCATTGATCTTCAGGCGGACCTTATGCTCGGGAGCAATGAAATATTTGTTTTCGCGGCGGCTGATGAGCGCGGCCGAAGTCGGCGCAAACCAGCCTTTCAGTTTGATCGTGGCCATGGCGGATTTGCCGATCATGGTCATCTTGCTGGTCAGGATGTATTTTTCGCTGTCCGTCTTTCCTTCAACCACGCTGAGCAGCCCGATGCGATCTTTGGCCGGTGTTGCGGCAGCCGCCATCCCAGCGGGTGCGCTGTTACTCCTTGAGGCAAGCATTTCCTGCGCGTGTTTGGTGTCAAGCAGGACCGTGTTTTCCAGTTTGGGGATGGAAGGTCCCGTCTTGGTCTGGATGGCAGCCACCGGCGCTGGCCCTTCACCCTTGAATTCAATCTCGTGCTTGCCAATCTTCACCAGATCGCAATGGCGCAGCTTGGCCTTGCCCACGCGCTCGCTGTTCACAAACGTGCCGTTGAGCGAGCCCAGGTCTTCAATCTCGTAATGGTCCTTTTCCCACGTGATGCGCGCGTGGTGGCCGGAGACAGCAAGGTTGTCGATCTGCATGGTGTTGTCCGGAAGCCGGCCGATGGTCGTTGGGGCCTGCGAAAGAGTGATCTCTTTCAATACGGATTGATCGAACTTCAGATAGAGTTTTGCCACTGCTGGCCTCCGGGAAACAGTTTGCTCAGGAATTTTTTGTACCAGGGCTGCTCCACAATCCGGAGCAGCAGGCAGGTGATGTTGTCATCGCCGCCGCGCTGCTTTGCTGCCTCCACCAGCGCGCTGCACGCCTGCTGGAGCGAAGCTGAGCTGGTGATGGTCGAGAGAATCTCGTCATCATGAACGTGCCGCGTGAGCCCGTCAGATGTCATCAGCACTGTGTCGCCGGGCAGGGCGACCAGATCTTCCACGTCAGGTTCCACGTCGGCTTCGGTGCCCAGCGCGCGCAGGATCACATTCTGCAGTTCGGATTGCTCCGCCTGTTCGCGTGTGATGTAGCCCAGCCGCACCTGTTCCATCACCAGCGAATGGTCCTGCGTGAGCTGCTGGATCTGTCCCTGACGGATGAGATAGATGCGACTGTCACCCACGTGACCGATTGTGAGTGCGTGGCCATGCACCAGAGCAGCCACCACAGTGGATCCCATGCCCATTCGGCCCATCTGGTCTTTGGCCGCGTCGAAGATCGCGCGGTTCGCTTCCTGCAGCGCGGATGCAAGAGACGCGGCCGTCGGCGCGGCGGATGCCGGCCCGCCCGATCCGTGTAAGGCTGATTTTTCGCGGAAGTAGCGGAGCAGGACATCTACGGCGATTTTGCTGGCCACCTCGCCGGCGGCCTGCCCGCCCATGCCGTCGCAGACCACGAAGATGCCGTAGCGCGAGTCATAGCCGAAGTTGTCTTCGTTATTCGCGCGCACGCAACCGACGTCAGTTTTTCCTGCAACTTCTACCGCTATGGTCATGGAGCTGTTGATCTATCCCGTAGCGCCCGGCCCGGCGCAATTGGACCCGTTTTCCTGTCCCAGGCGTCCCTGAACGCAAAGATTGACCCGGGAAGATTCAAGCCTTTGGGGAAGGATGCGCGGATTCTACCCAGAATAGTTACTAGTTTGCAATCTGAAATCAGCCGCCGATGTGAACCATGCTACGGGAGGGTTTGATAAATCCTTCTTCTCCAATATGATGCCGCGCCTCTTTCTGGGAGACCACTGAACGAACGTAATCAGTAAGTTCGC
>JBAIYI010000390.1:0-24668 GCA_037915955.1 Terriglobales bacterium | reverse complement strand
GGCGCGCTCGCGGTCCATGCGGCTTACCACAACCACGCGAGGAAGGTTGATCTCTTCCGCGTACTGCCAGACTTTTTCGGTGACTACTTCTACTCCTGATACGCCATCGACGACCACCAGCGCCGCTTCGGCGGCACGCATGGCCACCTTGGCTTCGTGCGCAAAAAGGGTGAAGCCTGGGGTATCGAGCAGATTGATCTTGGTGTTGTGCCATTCCAGCGGGGCAATGCCCATGGAGACCGTCATCTGGCGCGCGATCGCTTCCTCGTCATAGTCAGTCACGGTGGAACCATCATCCACGCGACCCAGCTTGGGAGTGGCGCCCCCGGTAAACATCATGGCGGAGATCAGGGAGGTCTTTCCGGAATGGGAGTGCCCAATTACCACAAGATTGCGGATGTCCTTGCCTTCGTAAACCTTCAAAGTGCCTCCTTCAAAATTGGCAAGCCCCAGCCGGAGTGCAGGCGAATTGATCCGAAAAGTTCTACTTGGTGGTTTAACTTTTGGTCAAGAGGGTCGCGGGCTCCAGTGGACGTAATGCGAAGTCAATAAACACAACATTATCCCGCTGGAATGCGGTTTTGCAAAGGGCAGCCGCAAAGGGTACCGGTGATTGCGCTGAATAGGAGGGGAACAGAGAAAGAAATTGCACACTTAAGGTGTCAGGCGATGGGTAGCCGGAAAGAGCGGCGAAAACTACTGCAGGGCGGAGCTGGATTCGCTGCCCAGAAGATTGCGTTCCTTGATTTCCTCGTAGCAGCCGCCACAGACCATCGCGATTTCCATCAGGTCTTCAGTGGCATCAGACCAGCCTTGGTATTCCAGCCGGATCAACTCGCAGCCGTTGCACCAGGCGTCAGGAAAAGGATTGGCGCGATCATCAAGATCGCAGAAGAAACCCAGGTACTTGCCATACACCAGGTGTTTGCACACGAAAGCTTCGTGACTAACGCCATGCTGGTCACAGCGGATTGTTGCCATTCAGCACCTCAGCGGCACTTACATGTCCCGGACCTGAGACCCATCCACCTGAATTGCTATCTTACTCCCGATTGTGAAAGGCGGCGGGCACTATTTTTCAACTGTTTCGGAATCCAGAAATACTGAATCTTAAGGGGGTTAACCAGCAGGACATGCCCTTAAGGGTTCCTGTGCGGCCGCCACTGTCACAAAGTCCTAAAACCTTGGGCTTTGGCGGTCCGCCGGTACTCTGGATTGGATGCACGGTCAGGCGCTTTGTTTGCGTGCCCCAATCAACTGCCGCAGAACATATTGCAGAATCCCTCCGTGCTCGTAGTAGAGGATCTCCTGTGGAGTATCGATCCGGACCAGCGCGTCGAACTCGCTCACCTGTCCTCCGGGAGCGGTCGCGCGGACCTTCACCTGGCGGCCACTGGCGAACTTCGAGGCCAGAAGCTGCGGCAGACCGACGATCTCATACACCTCATCGCCATTCAGACCCAGGGTTTCAGGATTCTCTTCCGCCAGGAACTGGAGCGGCAGGATGCCCATCCCCACCAGATTGGACCGGTGAATGCGCTCGTAGCTTTCCGCGATGACCGCCCGGATACCCAGGAGCAGAGGCCCTTTGGCAGCCCAGTCACGGGAAGACCCGGAGCCATATTCCTTTCCAGCAAGAACGATCAGCGGCACGCCTTCGTTGATGTACTTGACGCTCGCGTCAAAGATGGACATTACTTCGCCGCTGGGGAAATGGCGTGTAATTCCACCTTCCGACTCGGGCACCAGCCGGTTGCGCAGGCGCACATTGGCAAATGTGCCGCGAACCATGACTTCATGGTTGCCGCGACGCGATCCGTAGGAGTTAAAGTCAGCCGGCTTCACACCGCGTTCCTGCAGATACTTGCCGGCCGGGCTGGCCGCCTTAATGGAACCGGCCGGAGAAATGTGGTCAGTGGTCACACTATGGCCGAGCTTTGCCAGCACGCGGGCGCCTTTGATGTCCTTCACCTGCGTGGGCTGCGCGGGCATGTTGTCGAAGTATGGAGCGCGTTTGATGTAGGTTGAGTCAGGCCATGCGTAGGTCTCGCCTTCCGGAACGCGCAACTTCTTCCATTCCTCATCGCCATCAAAAATGGTTTCGTAGTTGTGCCTGAACATGCCGGAATCAATCGCTCCCGCAATCGCGTCTGCGACTTCTTTCTGCGTAGGCCAGATGTCGCGCAGGTAGACGGGCTTGCCGTCTTTACCGGTACCCAGCGGGTCGCGCGTGAGGTCGAGATCGATGCGGCCGGCTAGCGCATACGCGACCACCAGCGGCGGCGACATCAGGTAGTTCGCACGCACCTCAGAGTTGATACGGCCTTCAAAGTTGCGGTTCCCGGAAAGGACGGAAACGGCAACCAGTTCTTTTTCGTTGATGGCGTAAGAAACGTCTGCGGGTAACGGGCCTGAGTTGCCGATGCATGTGGTGCAGCCATAGCCCACCACATGGAAGCCGACTTTCTCAAGGTACGGAAGCACGCCAGCTTTGCGGTAGTACTCAGTCACCACGCGGGAGCCTGGAGCAAGTGAAGTCTTGACCCACGGCTTGCGTTCAAGGCCCTTCTCGACTGCTTTCTTCGCGAGCAGGCCAGCGGCCATCATAACGGAAGGATTCGACGTGTTGGTGCAGCTGGTGATTGCCGCAATGACAACGGAGCCGTCATGCAGCTGCTCAAAGATGTGGTCTCCAATCACCTTGGTGGCTGCGGGAGCCGCTGGGTCCTCCACTGCGACAGCGGTCATTCCGCCCTCAGCCTCAAGCCGGGAGACCTGTTGTGGAGCCACCTTGGCGCTGGCTGCCTTGGGACTGCGCGGGCCAATCAGAGTAGGCAGCGCCGACTCAAACGATTCGCGGGCCTTGGAAAGCGGAGCACGGTCCTGCGGACGCCGCGGTCCGGCCACGCTGGGCTCGACCGTTGCCAGATCAAGTTCCACCACCTGCGAATACTCAGCTTCTTCGCTCTTCGTGGTGCGGAACAGGCCCTGTTCCTTGCAGTAGGCTTCAACCAACGCAACCTGATCGTTGCTGCGGCCGGTTGTCCGCAGGAAATCAAGCGTTGCCTGATCCACGGGAAAGAACCCACACGTCGCGCCATACTCAGGCGCCATGTTGCCAATGGTGGCACGATCAGCGACAGGCAGATGGTCGAGGCCGGGCCCAAAGAACTCAACGAACTTGCCAACAACCCCGGTTTTGCGCAGGATCTCGGTCACGGTAAGAACCAGATCGGTTGCAGTTGAGCCTTCTTTCAAGGACCCGGTCAGCTTGAAGCCAACCACCTGCGGCAGCAGCATCGAGACCGGCTGCCCGAGCAGTGCCGCCTCGGCTTCAATGCCGCCCACGCCCCAACCGAGCACGCCCAGACCGTTGATCATCGTGGTATGGGAGTCGGTGCCGACAAGAGTATCCGGGTAGGCTTGCGCCACTCCATCCTGCTGCTCCGAGAAAACTACACGGGCCAGATATTCCACGTTTACCTGGTGAACGATCCCCATGTCCGGCGGCACGACTTTAAAATTGCGGAATGCCGATTGTCCCCAGCGCAGAAAGGCATACCGCTCCTGATTCCGCTCGAACTCAAGCCGCGCATTCACGCCAAAGGCGTTCACAGTGGCGAATTCGTCTACCTGGACCGAGTGGTCGATCACCAGTTCCGCCGGTTGGAGCGGATTGATCAGGTTAGGATCGCCGCCCATCTTCTTCATGGCATCGCGCATCGCGGCCAGATCCACCACCGCCGGCACACCGGTGAAGTCCTGCATGAGGACGCGGGCGGGAGTAAAAGCGATTTCCTTGTCAGGGATGACCTGTGGCTTCCAGTCAGCAAGGAAATTGATGTCTTCAGCCGTGACACTGCGGCCGTTTTCCGTGCGCAGCAAATTTTCGAGCAGGATGCGCAGAGTATAAGGAAGGCGTGCAGGCCTGCATCCATGTTTTTCCATCGCACCCAGGCGATAGATTTCAAATTCCTGGGCGCCAACGCGCAATTTAGAACGGCTGCCGAATGTATTCATATGAATAAAGTCCACCTTCCTGATTGGATTCGCGTGTGCGCTGCGGAGGCTCGCTTGCCTGGGGGACCGCTTAGAATGTTCCGCCGACGAAGCGGTAGAGGAGCAAGAGATTCAGGCCGACAATCACGGCCGTTACAACATAAGCCATGACGTTCGTAGGCCGCCGGTTCACCATGTCTGACATCACGGATTTTGACCGGGTGAGCAGGACAAGCGGCACCAGCGCGAACGGAATCGCAAAACTCAGCACCACCTGAGATAGTACCAAAATCTTCAGGGGATCGAGTTTGAGCGCGATCACAATCAGTGAAGGAATAATCGTGATAAGCCGGCGGAGGAAAACGCTGAATTTTACGTCCAGAAAGCCTTCAATGATCACCTGGCCGGCCATGGTGCCGACCGTGGAAGAAGACAGCCCGGAAAATAAGAGCGCCATGCCGAACGCCGCGCCGGAAACGGCCGGCAGAATCGGCCTGAGCGTGAGGTGAGCTTCGTCGAAGGTAAACGGTGTCCCCGTGCGGAACCAGACCGCGGCTGCCATCACGATCATGGCCGAGTTGATCAGCCAGGCCCCGTTCATCGCAGCCAGCACGTCAAACAGTTCGTAACGGAGATGCTTCACCGTCAGGTGCCACTGCTCCTGCTCGCTCTTCTGCGCGTCTTCTTTGACGCGGTGCTGGACCAGAGCGGAATGCAGATAGATCACGTGAGGCATCACCGTTGCACCCAACATGCTAACCGCAACGTAGATGCTTTCAGAATTGATGTGGGGCACAAAGACCCCGTGGGCCACCGCGCCCCAGTCCGGCTTGACGATGAACATCTCAAAGGCGTAGCAGGCGGCAATCGCGAACACGAACGCCATGATGAGTTGCTCAAGCCTGCGGAAGCCGTAGAGCTCTACGGCCAGCATCAGGAAAACGATTACCGCCGTAATCAGAGCAGCGACGAACAAGGGAATGCCGAACAGCAGATAGAACCCGAGAGCGGCTCCCAGAAACTCCGCAAGGTCGGTGGCCAGGGCCGCGAGTTCGGCGGCAATCCACAGCCCGATGTTCGTCTTACGGGTGAAGTAGTCGCGGCAGTTCTGGGGCAGCGTTTTTCCCGTAGCGATTCCCAGTTTGGCTGACAGGTACTGAATGAGGATGGCCATGGCATTCGACCACAGCAACACCCAAAGCAGGGAATATCCGAACTTGGCTCCGCCTTCGAAGTTGCTGGCGAAGTTTCCCGGATCCACATAGGCCACGCTCGCCACAAAAGCTGGGCCAAAATAGCGCCACATCTCCCCGCTTTTCAGCGTTGGGAGGAGTCTTAACTTCCTCGGAGCGTTGGGGGAAGCGACCGGCGCAGCCATAAAGCAACTCAGTATACGAGAAAGAGGTTGCTGCCCGTTAGTCCTTTCTTGCGAGGTAGATAGTGAAAATCTGGGCTCTGGGAGGTGGTTGCAGAGCACGCATGTGCCGCAAAACCGCCAAGTCAAGTCCGGCACTGATTAGCGCCGTAAGGCAAGCGGCAAGCGCCAGGCCCCGAGCGGCATC
Source organism: Terriglobales bacterium (assembly GCA_037915955.1). Classification (GTDB taxonomy): domain Bacteria; phylum Acidobacteriota; class Terriglobia; order Terriglobales; family Acidobacteriaceae; genus Angelobacter. The sequence continues at coordinate 19,107 of JBAIYI010000390.1, read as the reverse complement.
AGGCAGGTTTTTGCGGCGCAAAAGCCGGTAAAGAGGAACCACATAGGCAATCTGGAGCAGGCCGATGCCGCCAGTGAGCAGGTAAAAAGGGGCCAGAAACCGCTCCCCTGCCAAAACGAAGATCCAGAAACTTATGCCGAGTTGGGCCACGTTCAGGGCCCAGCAGATGAGCATTCCCAGGATCGTCAGGCCGATTTTGCGAGGCAGGACAGGGCGAGGCTCTTCCATCGGCGAAGCCTCAGCGGGAATTAATCAGCAGGCCTGCGGAACAAGTTTCATGGACCAGCAAAACCACGCAGGCGCCGATCAGCAGACCGCGTGCAGTTTGTGGCGAACCAGCCTGCCTGCGTTCGTGGCAAAGGGGCAGAATGTAGGCAAATTGCAGGATGGGGAGCGCCGCGAAAAAAAGATACAGGCTCCGCCAGCCCCGGATAAACGAGTCGCTTGCGAAGAAGCCCGCAATCCAGAGAAGAATAAAGAGGCCGAGCGCAGAAAGAAATCCTGCCGCGAGACTGCCTTCATCACGTAAAGGATTTTCAAACAAGGTTCACCATAAAAAATGAGGCGCACAGAATTTACGCCAATGATTTTACGCGAATGCCGATCGTGATGGTTCCAGCCGATCGATCCGGCTAGACACACGCAGCGGTGACCTCTGTCACCTTCAGCCCTGCTGCAACCAGAATACTTTGAAAACGGAAGTACCCACCCTGAACTGCGGCAATGTTTCCTGACTGCGCCGGAGAACGCCGGGCGTTGTACCCACCTTTAAAAATCCGGAAGGAGAGTTCATGTCATATCACATCATCGATCTCGGATTGCTCCCGAACTGCACCACCAGCCACGCGGCTGCCATCAATAATTCAGGAGATATAGTTGGAGACTGCTTCAACGGAAGATCACTGCCCTTCCTGTGGTCGCAAGGACAGCTGCACGCCTTGCCGCTGGGAGCACCCAACTACAGCGGACATGCGCTGGATATCAACGACTTTCAGCAGATTATCGGAGTGACGTACAACACGGTGACGGATAAGGGAAGTCTTTGGAACCACGACGTCTATACGCAGCTCCCATTTCCTGGCGACGGCGCCCGGGCAGCGGCGATCAATAATGCGGGATGCATTGTGGGCGAGCGCACGCGGCCGACAAGCAATATTCACGCTATGACAACGGACATCAGCCCCAATGCTCTGCCGCTCCTGCCGGCGCTGCCAACGCCGCATCAGGTGTTGGAGTCAGACCGGTATTCACGGCCCTATGCAATCAACAATCGTGGACAGATCGTCGGCGCTTCAGATACTGCGGACATCATTCCTCCGTACAAGGCGCCCTTCGCGCCGCCGGTGCCAGGAATGCATGCATGCTTGTGGGACCGCGGACAGGTGATCAGCCTTGGTTCTTTGGCTCCTGGCGAGGGAAGCGAAGCCTATGGGATCAATGACCGGACGCAAATTGTCGGCCGCTCAGGGAACAACGCCTTTCTGTGGGAGTTCGGGCACATCGTGAACCTTGGTCCCGGCGCGGCATTCAAGATCAATAACCTTGGCGTAGTGATTGGAGACACATTCCTCTGGGTTGCCGGAGAACGCACCCCGCTCGCGTCACTACTACCGGTAGGATCAGGATGGACGAGCCTGGTGGGCAGCGACATCAGCGATTTCGGGGAAATCGTGGGTAAAGGTCTGCACAACGGCGTTGAGCGTGGCTTCCTAATGTATCCGTAGGGGAACACTTGTCTCGGCGGAGATTATCGGCGGCGGCGCTGATTCCACTTGTTCATTGACGAACAACGCAGTTACAGCCGGAGCAGGGAACGCAACGGTTCAGGGGGGACGCTGAGCAGGCGCCATACAGACGTGTAATGACGCATGCGGCGATCAGAAGTCCGTTGCCAATGCTGCCCCGAACTGGGGCGATCGAAACTCGCGAATTGCGGGTTCACCATATTGTCGGAGTAGTGCAAGCCTTAGCCGAGGGAGTTCACGGGGAAAGGCTCATGACAAAGCCCCAGCAGGCGGCGCTCAGCAGTGTCGTGATCGAGGCAGCGATGATCATGACTTTCGCGGTATCCGGCTCGCCATTTCTCTTTCTGGCTCGATACAAAGGAACGATGTAAGCCCACTGAACGAGTCCGATGCCATAGACAAGGACAGCGCCGAGCCCCTTGAGCATAACGACATTCGGGAAGAACAAGGCCGCACCCAGCGAAGCTTCCAGGATGTTCAGGCCCCAGCAGATCAGGAATCCGAACGGGATACTGCCGTCATCTTTCGCAAGCTCCTGTGTCAAACCGTCACCCCGAGCCTCCTCTGCCGCAGCGGCGCAAGCAGCGTCCTTTCCAATTCGTCCCGATAAAACATGTTGTAGGTATCAAACGGGATGAGCCGGCCATCAGGATGAACGATGTGCACGCAGGATTTTTTCACCGAGCGCACGTCAAACGAGTACGCGTCAATGAACTGCATGATCAGCACACGAAAAATGTTCTGGTACCCAAGTTCCGCAGGAGCATCGAGGCGTGGCAGGCAGCAGAGCAGGTCGCGCAGTGAGCCGGCGCTCGATTGCGGTGAGTGATTGGTGGCAAACAGTTTGAAGATACCCTCGCGCACCGCGTCGTCCTGCTCATAAACAATAGTGTTCCGGCCGCCCTCGATCAGAACCTTGGGATCGATCATGCCGGTTAGCGGCAGAACTTTGCCGTCGATTTTGAGTGCATACGCCATCGCCAGGCTGTCAGGATGGCACGGAACGGGAATCACATCTTCGGGACGGAACACTGATGATTGCTCGAGGATCCGGCGCCGGACTTCGGTCAACGTGAGCCGGTCGCGCGCAGGATCAAAGTTTTCCGTTCTCCCCGCAGCCTGAATTGGCTGGAAAGTTACGCCGCGCACGCAGGGCTGCTGGAGCGCGTAGTCAATGATGCGGCCGATCTCGCCATCGTTCACACCCTTCTTCAAAGTAACCACCAGTGTGGTGGAGATGCCATACTCGTTCAGGCGATCAAGAGCCTTGCCACGGATCTCCCGCAGGTCGGCGCCCCGCAGGTCCATGAGTGCGTGGCGCTGAAAGGAATCGAACTGCAGGTAAAGCTCGAAATCCGGCATGTAGCCGGCCAGCCGCTGAACGAACTCCGGGTCCTGTGCGATGCGAATGCCATTGGTGTTCACCATCAGGTGCCGGATCGGCTGCCGCTTGCAGTGGTCGAGCACGGCGAAGAAGTCAGGGTGCAGCGTGGGTTCGCCGCCGGAGATCTGCACCACGTCAGGATGTCCCTCGTTGCGTACAACGGCCGCAATCATCTTCTCGATTTCGCCAAAGCGGCGGTATTTCAAGTTTGCAGTGCCGCTGCCCGCATAACAGATTGGGCAATTGAGGTTGCAATGATCGTTGATCTCAATCAGTGACAGGCAGGAGTGCTGCTCGTGGTCGGAGCACAAGCCGCAGTCATATGGGCATCCCCACTTCACCGGCGTGTTGTAAACATTCGGCATCTCCGGAGGTTTGATGAAGACCTCGCGGCAGCGACGGTAGTAATCCACATCGTCGGCGATCAGCACCTTTTCGCTGCCATGCTCCGGGCAGCGCTTGAGCATGAAAACTTTGTCGTCCTGAAAAACAATCTTGCCTTCCACTTTGTTCAGGCAGCGTGAGCAGACTGACAGAGCTACGTCATAGAACAAATACGGCCGTACGCGATCAGACACAGAAAGCTCCCTTCAGGAGTGGCCCTGCGCTGCAGAGGTTGCGGTTGAACGTTGTGGTGATGACAGCCATCGCGCCACATCGCGGCTGTAAAAGACCAGGACCGCTACGCAGGCCCATTGGATGGAGTTGAGGCCAAAAAATTTCGGATCGGGTTTCAGGAAGTCGATGAGCAGTCGCCAGCCAAAGTAGGCGACCATGAACATCTTGAAGACATCGCCCTGCAGAAACGGCCTGCGCATCACCAGCAGTAGAGCACAGGCGAGAAGCAGAACAAAGACGATGTCGTAGAGTTGCGTGGGATGCCGTGGAATGCCGTCGCCAAAGTTGACTCCCCATGGCAGCGAAGTCGGCGCGCCGTAAGTGTCATCGCCGAGTCCGGTAAGGAAGCACCCGATTCTGCCGAACGCCATACCAACGCAGATCGGAATTGCGAAGAGATCTCCGGTGCGCTCCTTCACTCCGATGCGGCGCTTCACCCACTCCACTGCGATCAGCCCACCGATCAAGCCTCCCACAATCGTTTTGCCGCCCCAAACGACGGCGAAATCTTGCCAGTGAGCCAGGATCAGCCGAGGATCTTCCAGCCAATACAGAACTTTGCTGCCGACTACTGCGCCCACGGCAGCCGCCGCAATCATGCTCCAGCGCGTGCCTGCGGCCAGCGTGTCTCCGCGTGAGCGCTTCAACAATCGAAATACCAGGAATCCAACGGTGTAAGAGAGCGACTCAAAGAAGAGATGCGGATGAAGCTTGAGACCAAAGAGTCGCAGGTAGACCGGAAAGTGCATGAAGAACGCTGACGATCTTACAGCAATCAATAAAGCGTGCGATCGAAAAACACCGCAAACTGCTCTTGTGTCGTGCTTTGCCGCCTACCTGGGTAGCGCAGTAACCCGGGCGTTCATGTACTTCCGGGATACTTCCATGCAATGTGGCAGCAGCAAAATTGCCCTGATCATCAGACAATAGCTGAACGGCCATATCAGCATGAAGGGTGTAGTCAAATCCGCAACCTTGGCGCTTTGTCTCGCGATCTTGTTCATTGCGCAGATGGCACATGCGAGTGCGAGCGACGATTCTGCCGAGCAGCTACTCTCGGCGAAACAGGGGCAGCTTCTCGCGGATTTTGCAGCGCGCTCCGGTCCAGAGGTCCGTCCCAAGCCGGATTGCTCCCACCTGGTGCATCTGCTGTACTCCCGCGCCGGTCTCAACTATGAGTACCAGGAGTCGCGACGATTGCGGCTTGGAGTGCCTGAGTTCGCGCGTGTAAAAAAACCGCAAGCCGGCGATCTGGTCGTGTGGCCAGGTCACGTTGGAATCGTACTCTCTCCCGAAGAAAAGACATTTCTCAGCTCTGTGCGTCCGGGCATCACTACGCAAACGTGGGATGACGATTATTGGTCAACCCGGGGGAAACCGCGCTTCTTGCGTTACATTGTGGGGCCGCAGACGGACCTGACCCTGCTGGCTGATGCCGGTCAGCGCTCAAGAGGCAGCCTCCGCACTCCAGAGGCAGCTCGCATAGATCCGGAGCCGCAGGAGTCATCGCCAGCATCGTCTGTCGATGATCAAAGATTGCCGACAGCGGTTGCCACGATTCGCCAGCGCTCGAAACCTGACAAGCAGGACATTGCCAATGCATTCAACCGTGGCAGCATCGATCTCGCCCGAAAACTACTTGGTGGCCAGTCGCTAGACCCGGATTCATCGCTTTCGATCGTCGAGCACGTAGAAGTAAAGCAGCTCAAGATCAAACGTGATGAGGGCACCATCCGGATGAAGCTGACGGAAACTCTGGTTCTCGAGCATGGAAAAGCGAAGCCCGGCAGCGTGGTTGAGAGAGACCTCACTCTCGATCGGCGCGAAGGAGCGTGGGTGATCTCGGATCCCAATCAGCGATTTTATATCCCGCGCACCGACGCGGACGGAGTGCTGGAGAAGCAACTCCAGTTGATGCTCCAGGCCGATTCAGACAGTGGCGATAAGCGTCCTTTGATCAGGGCTCTGAACATTCTCTACGATCGCGAAGATGCAGGCTCCGCCGCCACCCGGCGCGCGAGTGCCGCCGAGCCTGCGAGCACTCGCGCAAGGTAATCAAAAGAAACGCGCCTCCAACAAATGCTGAAGGCGCGCCGAATGTTTGATTCGAAACCCCTTACGGTACCAATTCCTGTGTAAGCGTCGCGCCGCCCATTTCAGCCAATACAGCCGTGGCTTTCACCGGTTTGCGCGAGTCCTTGGCGATCCACAGCGTACGCTTGTCGGTGCCTCCATCAGCAGAAGAAATTTCCACCTTGAACGTATCGAACGTGCCGGCGGGAACAGTCACGCTCTCGCTGTCCACCACCTTCAAGGCCATCAGCTTTTCTTTCTGCTTGCGGACATCGAAGTTGCGGAATTCGGTGGTGTAGCCTTCGGCCAGCGGAAGAGCCGCAAGCGAAAGCTCGGACGCAGAGGCATCGCCAAACAGCGGCCCTCCCAGATCAGCATCAATCTGGCGGTCCTGTCCGTTCATGTTCATCTTGCCGGTAGCTTTGTTGTCAGTGAACTGCAGATTGATGTTGGCCGGACCCTGCTGAATATCCTGCTTGCGCAGGATCAGCGTGCCCTTCTCCAGGATCGCCACGTCAGTAGCCTTGCCCATGGGGCTTTCCATTTGGCCGGTGGCGACCCACATACCGTTCTCTTCTTTTACGGTGGTTGTCAGGTTGAGGTTGATCTCCTGGCCGCCCATTGAAACCACCGCCTTGTACTTGTAAGTACCGGGCTGGAGATCAGCGGCAGGTTTGGGAACGCCGACTGCTTTGGCATCGACCTTCTTCGCCAGCACCACGTTCTTGGGATCGACTGTGAGTTCCTTCAGCCGCGCCACCGCTTCGGGTGAACCGCCTTCCTGGAACCGACCTCCAAGATACTTGGCCAGGAACTTCTCAGCCGCCATGTACATGGCAAGGTTGTTGATGGGCCGGGCAAAGCCGTGTCCTTCGTCGGGAGCCAGAATGTATTCCACGGGGAAGCCGCGGTCGCGCAACGCGATCACGATCTGGTCTGCTTCGCGCTTGTTCACGCGAGGATCATTGGCCCCCTGCACGACGAGCAGGGGAGTCTTGATCTTGTCAGCATATGTAAGCGGCGAGATCGTCTTGAGAAAGGCCTGACCTTCGGGCGTGGAGGGATCGCCCATGCGCACGTGAAAAACCTTGCGGATGCTCTCCCAGTACGGCGGAATCGATTCGAGCAGCGTGATCAGGTTGGACGGACCGACAATGTCTACTGCCGCCGCATAGGTGTCCGGGGTGAAGGTGACGCCGGCAAGAGTCGCGTATCCGCCGTAAGAACCGCCGAGAATTCCCACGTGTTTGGGATCTGCGATTCCCTCGCTGACCAGGTGCTTCACGCCCCAGGTGATGTCATCCTGCATGAGCTTGCCCCACTGCTTGTTGCCGGCGTTGAGGAACTTCTTTCCGTAGCCGGTGGAGGCGCGGAAGTTGGGCTGAAGCACCGCATAGCCTCGGTTGGCAAAGAACTGGGACAGCGTGTTATAGCCCCAGATGTCGCGGGCCCACGGGCCGCCGTGCGGGATCACCAGCAGCGGCAACGACTTGGCAGCTGCGCCCCGCGGCAGTGTGAGGTAAGCAGGAATTTCAAGCCCGTCCGATGATTTGTAACGGACTGGTTTCATCTGCGCCAAAGCCGTGCGTGGCAGTTTTTCCCGGATGGCGTACTGCTTATCTAATTTGTGCGTCTTGCGGTTGTAGAGATAAGTGACACCGGGCTCAGTGTCGCCAAAGGCGGTAACCACCCAGATCTGGTCGTCTTTGGTGCGTGAGCCAGCACCGATTTCCATGCCGGGAAGCTTGCTCTGCAGGAACTTGTAGTCGGCCTCAAACCCTTTGTCTTTGAAATAGTGGCGCTCTTTATCGTCAACGTATGTGGTTGCGACGAGATCATCGGTGGCCTCCGAGAAGGTTGCGTTGCCAAAATCAACGCGCTTCAACGGATCGGATTCCACCATCTCCGTCTTCCCGGTCTCGGGATCGAGCAGCATGAGGGAGACAAGATCTGACGAGCCCTTATTGCTTTCCAGGTAGGCATGCTTGCCATCTTTGTTGAAGCGTAAAACACCGCAGCTCTCTTCCACGGTGCAGGAGTAGATTTGCGTGAACTTGTCGGGATCGACGCGCAGAATCTCGGTATCCCCGGCGTCAGAGGTGCGGGTGGCGAGGCGGAGATTGCCCTTCAGGTCGAATTCCCAGGCGGCGATGCGATCCGTGTTCTTGCGGACGAGCGTCTTCTCGCCGGTAGAGAGCTTCAGCTTGTAGAGATCATGCCAGGATTTATCGCGATCGTTCAGGCCGATATAGATCACATCGGGATCGCTCTTGGGAACGGCATAGATCTGGACGCGCGCACCTTTTACGCCGGTGAGGTCGCGCGAGGGAGGCGCATCAGCGCCGGCGGCCGGCTTGGCGCCAGGATCGACGGCATAGATATTGAAATTTTCGTCGCCGGCATTGTCTTTCACATAGAGGATGTACTTGCCATCGCGAGTCCAGAAGAATCCCGCGATGGGACGCTTGGTTTCCGTGGTGAGCAGGCGGGCGGCGCTGAAGGGTTCGTCCACGCCTTTTACCCACACGTTGCGCGTGTCCTTGTAGGGTTTGATAAAAGCCAGGTATTTTCCGTCGGGAGAGACCTGGGCGCCGGCGATTTCGGGGTTGCCGAAGAAGACTTCGCGGTCGATGACGGGCGGCAGGCTGGATTTCGCCGCAGCAGGTTTCGGCGGCGCAGGAGCTTTTTTCTCCTGTGCGATGCCAATGCTCATCATCAGGGCCACGCACAACAGGCCTTTTAAAGCTCGTTTCATGAAGGGAGTCCTTTCAATCAGGAAGAAATGCTTGCACCAAAAGGGGGGACTCACGATTCTCGTCCCGCAGCGGCATGCCTGTCCAGTGATAAAGAAGCTTAGTCACTGGCTCGCGCGGTCAGGAGCGTTTGTCTTGACCCAGCGGCGGCGGGTCAATAGAATCGCGGCGAACATCAGAGTTCCCGCCTTTACCGTGTGAATCTGGCGGCCCTCCGGAGTCCCTCACAATGACCATACGTTTCAGGACTACTGTAAGTTTCTTAAGCCTTCTGCTTTTTTCCACCGTTTGGGCGCAGATGCCCCGCGAAGCAGCGCTGGCCGCAGCGCCGAAAACGGAAGTCAAAGATGTAAGAGAGACCCTTCACGGGGTTGAGTTGGTAGATCCGTATCGCTGGCTTGAAGACCAGGAGAGCCCGGAGACGCGCGCATGGATCAACCGCGAGAATGCCTACACGGACTCCTTGCTGGAAAAGCTGCCGGGCCGCGATGACGTGAAGAAAAGCCTGACCGGGCTGTTGAAGGTGGACGTAACGAATCCGCCGCGGGTGCGCAACGGCCGTTACTTCTTTACGCATCGGAATGCCGACCAGGACCAGGCTGCATTGTTCATGAGGCAAGGCGCGGAGGGCAGGGACGAATTGCTGGTTGACCCGCTCGCGCTCAGCCCCGAGCACGCTATCACGGTGAACCTGAACTCCGTTTCCCGCGACGGAACCATGATTGTTTACAGCCTGCGCAAAGGTGGCGAAGACGAAGTGGTGCCTCACTTTTATGACGTGAATGCCCGCAAGGACCTGGCTGACCAGTTCCCGCGTGCGCGTTACAGCGGCGTCGCACTTCTTCCCGACAAGACCGGCGCTTACTACACCAAACAGACGAAAGAGGGTCCACGGGTTTTCTTTCACAAGATCGGGAGCAGCGTGGAGCAGGACGCCGAAGTTTTCGGGAAGGGATACGGCCCGGAAAATCTCATATTCGCCAGTGTCTCCGAAGATGGCCATTACCTGGCGGTTGTGGTTTTACACGGATCGGCTGCGGAGCAGGACGAAGTTTATCTTAAAGACCTGAACGCGCATGGCCCGATTACCACGATCGTGAACGATTTGAAGGCGACCTTCTCACCCGTTTTCGCCGGTGACAGGATTTTCCTGGAAACCAACTGGAAGGCGCCGAAGGGGCGGCTCATTGAAATCGACCTTAAAAATCCGGGACACGATCACTGGCGCGAGGTGGTGGCTGAGAGCGATGCGGTATTGGAAGACGTAAGTGCTGTGGGCGGCAAGTTGATTGTGGCGACAAACAAGAATGTGGTCATTACGCTCACGGTACGCGACCTGAACGGTAAAGCCATTCGCGAGATTATGCCGCCAACACTCGGCAACCTGGGAAATGTCTCCGGCACATGGTCGAGCACGGAGGGGTTTTACAACTTCAGTTCATTCCACACACCGCAGACGATCTACCGTTATGACGTAGCAAGCGGCAAGCAGAGTGTCTGGTTCCAGCCCAGGGTGCCACTGCAGCCTGATCAGTTTGAGGTGAAACAGGTCTGGTACAGTTCGAAAGACGGCACCAGGGTCCCGATGTTCGTGGCATACAAGAAAGGCTTGAAATTGGATGGCACGAATCCCACGCTGCTGACCGGATACGGTGGGTTCAACGTCAGCTCCATGCCCAATTTCAATTCGTTTGCTGCCGCATGGCTGGCGCGCGGAGGCGTCTATGCACTGGCCAACATGCGGGGCGGTGGCGAGTTCGGCGAAGACTGGCACCATGCCGGCATGAGAGAGAAGAAGCAGAACGTATTCGACGACTTCATCGCTGCGGCTGAGTGGCTGATCGCGAACAAGTACACCTCGCAGCAGAAGCTGGCGATCCGTGGCACAAGCAACGGTGGCTTGCTGATGGGCGCGATGATCACACAAAGACCGGATCTGTTTGGCGCGGTGATCTGTGGCTACCCGCTGCTGGACATGGTTCGTTATCACAAGTTTTTCGTAGCGGGATACTGGGTGCCGGAGTACGGCTCGTCCGACGATCCCGAGCAATTCAAGTACATCTACGCGTACTCGCCGTATCATCACGTGAAGGCAGGAACGAAATACCCGGCGGTGCTGTTCATCAGCGGCGATTCCGATACCCGCGTGGCTCCGCTGCATGCGCGCAAGATGACGGCGCTCCTGCAAGCTTCTCAGGGCGGCGACAAGCCAATCCTGCTGCACTATGACACCAAAGCGGGTCACTCAGGCGGAACGCCCGTGAGCAAGCAGATTGAGAACAGCACAGACGAGATCATGTTCCTGTTGTGGCAGCTTGGGACGCTACAGCCGGTACAGACTGCTTCTGGTCACAACTAACTGCTTCTGCTCGAAAAAGATCAGGCCCGCCGCAATGGCGGGCCTTCTTTTGTACCAATGGATTACTGCGCTGCTTTTTTGTAAACCGTGCCGTTCTTCATCACGAAGACCGGGTTCTGAAGCAGCGTGACATCTTTTGTGGGATCGCCGTTCACGGCAATGATGTCGGCAAATTTTCCGGCCTCGAGCACGCCAATGCGGTCTGACCAGCCAAGCAGGTCAGCAGCATTGACGGTCGCGGTCTGGATAGCCTGAATCGGCGTAAGTCCCATCTGCACGTACACGGCGAACTCATGGGCGTTTAGGCCATGCGGATAAACTGCTGCATCGGTACCAAAGGCAATCTTTACGCCTGCCTGCATCGCTTTCTTCACATTCTCGCGGGACGCGGCAGTAACTTCCTTCATCTTCCCCGCAAACATTGCTGGAAGGCCAATCCGTGTTGCATTCTCGCGCATCCAGTCCATGAGGTACTGCGTTGGCACCAGATACGTCCCGTGCTCTTTCATCACCTTGATGCCGTTATCGTCGATATATGAACCGTGCTCGATTGAATCCACTCCGGCTTCCGCAGCCCAGGCAATGCCCTGAGCGCCGTGCGCATGTGCGGCCACGCGGCGGCCGAGCCGGTGCGCGTCGGCCACAATGGCCTTCATCTCTTCCAGCGTGAACTGCGAGGCGCGGGGATCGTCACCTTTGGAAAGAACCCCGCCGGTGGCACAGACCTTGATCACGTCAGCACCGTATTTGATCACCTCGCGGACCTTGTGCTGGACGGCCTCAACGCCATCCGCAACACCCTCCGCTGTATGGTGAAATTCAAAAGGCAGCAGGTTGTCATCGCAGTGGCCGCCTGTAATAGAAAGCGCTGGGCCGCTGGCGATCATGCGCGGGCCGGGCACCATGCCTTCATTGATCGCGTCGCGCAGTGCCACGTCGGTGTAACCGCTGGCCCCGACGTTGCGCACGGTGGTGAATCCCGCTTCCAGCGTGACGCGCGCATTTTTTGCACCGATGAGAGCTTCCTTTGGAATGCTGATTCCGAGTTGCTGATATCCGAATTGCGGGTCGAAGGTGATGTGCGTGTGGACATCAATCAGGCCGGGCAACAACGTAGCGTTTGGAAGATTGATCTCCGTGACATTGGCCGGCCGATTGCCCCACGAGGGCGCGCCGACTTTGGTGATCCTCCCACCTTCGATCACCAGCGTAGGATTATTGAGAAGCTGGCCGGTTTTCACGTCGAGCATGTGGCCGGCGTGCAGGACAATGATTCCGTCACCATCTTCCTTCGCTTGCAAGGCGGAGGCAGGGACACAGTTGAGGCAGAGAAATGCTGCAAGCAGCAGGAGCAGGCAGTAAATACGATTCATAGGTGGGCGGGATTATAGCAGGCGCATTAACGTGAATGAGGTGCGCGTCAGCCGAACCATTGGCGCCGCTAGCGAGGGTGCCCAGGTTGCATGCGGTAGCAGCGGGCCTGCTGGTCCCAGATGATCTGGTCTCTGTGCTCCTGCCAGAAGTAATTCCACTTCTCCTGCAGGCCGCTGCGACGATGCGTGCGCACGAAGCTACGCAACACCTGTTCTTGTGTGAGCGAGGGTGAGCTTCGCTCCAGGAATGTGTCCCATTCGAGTTCGTGGGCGGTGGAGCGGCCAGAAGGATCTTTGAAAAGATCGAGAAGGACTACCAGAGCGACGTCGCCGACCTGCATGCCGTGCCAGTCACACAAGATTGGGTGGTGAACGGGATGACCGTCACTGATGACCTTTCCCAGCGATTCCACCGATCTCACTCCATGTCGCTCGATGTGCTCCATGATGTGCTCGCGGTTCTTCAGGTCGGAGTCCTGAATGCGTCCTCGCGAGATGCACGTCCCCTGCGAGAGCTTGACCAGGTCAAAATGCAGATTGTTCGCGGGTTGCTGGGCGACAAGGGTGCCGGCCAGAAGTACAAGCAGGACACACAGGCGTTTCATAGCAGCCTGATTGTGTGGCTGAAGGGCAGGCGGTTGCAGTGGCGGGCGTCACATGGCCTTTGCGCGTCCCGAGAAGCGCGAGGGACGTTGATAAGCGCGAGACGTAACAGGTAAACCCCGCAGATTCAGTAAGAACATAGGGATCGCTCGCTGCGCTCGGGCCTCAAAAAACAGGTACTCGGACTGCGCAGGCTACCTGGTTTTTTCCGGCACCGAAGCCGGGATCAGCGCCTCCAGTGGCACGAATTCCGTGGGATAGATGCCGGTGTAGCACGAGGTGCAGTAGGTCGTCTTCTCGCCTTCAGCGCAGGCTTCGCGCAGGCCTTCCAGAGTGAGGTAGGCGAGCGAGTCGGCGCCGATGTAGTCGCGGATTTCTTCGAGAGACTTGTTCGCCGCAATGAGCTGGTTGCGCGACGGCGTATCAACGCCGTAGTAGCAAGGCGAGATCGTGGGGGGACAGGAGATGCGCATGTGCACTTCCTTGGCGCCCGCGTCGCGCACCATGCGGACAATCTTGCGGCTGGTGGTACCGCGCACAATGGAATCGTCAATCAACACAACACGCTTGCCTGCCAGAAGGCTGCGAACGGGATTGAGCTTGAGCTTTACGCCGAAGTCGCGCACGCGCTGTTCCGGTTCAATAAAGGTACGGCCCACGTAATGGTTGCGGATCAGGCCAAAGCGGAAAGGAATGCCGGCTTCCGCTGCGTAGCCCAGAGCAGCGGTCACGCCGGAGTCAGGCACGGGGACAACGACATCCGCGGGAACACCGGATTCGACTGCCAGGCGTCGGCCCATAGCTTCACGGCTGGCCTGTACGGGCCGGCCGAAAACCATGCTGTCCGGACGGGAGAAATAGACGTGCTCGAAGATGCAGGCCGACTTTTTCACCTCAGCGCCGAAGAAGCGAGAAGAAATGCCTTCCGGACCGACCACGACCATTTCGCCGGGCTTCACGTCGCGTTCATAGACGGCGCCAATCAGATCGAAGGCGCAGGTTTCTGAGGCAAAAACGATAGTGTCGCGTTCCGACCCAGCACCGTTGTGGATGCGACCCATGGAAAGAGGTCGGAAGCCGCGCGGATCGCGCATGGCGAAGACGCGGTCGCGGGTCATCATGACCAGCGAGAAGGCGCCTTCAATGCGGCGCAGCGCGTCGCACACCGCCTCCGGCAAAGTCTGTTCTTTGGATTGCGCGATCAGGTGAACGATGACCTCAGTATCGCTGGTAGTCTGGAAAATCGAGCCCTGCGCTTCGAGCTTGTGGCGGATATCCCAGGCGTTGACCAGATTGCCGTTGTGCGCGAGGGCGATCATGCCCTTGTTGCAATCCACCATGATGGGCTGCGCGTTGAGCACAGCGGAGTCGCCCGCTGTGGAGTAGCGCGTGTGGCCGATAGCAAGCTGTCCGGGCAGGCGGCTGAGAGCTTCTTCCGTGAAGATGTCAGCGACCAGCCCCATGGATTTGTGCAGGTGGAGCCGCGTGCCGTCAGATGAGACAATGCCAGCCGACTCCTGGCCGCGATGCTGGAGCTGATGCAGCCCGAGATAGGCAAGCTTGGAAGCTTCCGGGTGGGTGTGGACAGCTACAACACCACATTCATCCTTGAATTTGTCGCTTCGCTCCAAACCGCTTTGCATTCTCGCTCCTATAAAGTTCGTTTATGCGCCTGCTGCACGCCGCCCCACGGGGCTCGCGGCGGGTTCTCGCTGAGGAAAACCTCTCGGCTCCAAACCGCTCAAGCTTAGTGGGCGATAGGGATCTCTGGAGATTTCACAAACTCAGCTTTTCTGCAACGTCTCCGGCACCAGGTGCTCCGCAGTTTCGGCGTGCAGAGCACTCTTTAGTGCGGCGTCCCAGGCGCCACGCAGATTAGACACTGATCCTGCGATGGCGGTCTTGCCGTCAATCTTGATTTCCAGCTTGTCAGGAACGGTTCGCCCGAGCTGCTCGGCTCGCAGACCCCATTTTACAGCTGTTCTTTTGATGTTCTCAGCCTTTTTATGGTCGCAGCTAATCAGCACGCGAGAGGCAAGCTCACCAAATAGAAGGACTTCCGGGGTAAGGCCAGCGGAACTAAGGTCCACCTCTGCACCTGTCCAGCCGGGATTGGCGCCGCGAACAAAGGCGGCTTCGGCGAGGCCGACTGCTAAGCCTCCATCGGAGAGGTCATGAGCGGATTCGATTTCGCCGGAGCTGATCAGCTCGCGCAGGCATTTCTGGAGTGCAACTTCCTGCTTCAGGTCGAGGGAGGGCGGCTGGCCCCAGATTTCGCCGAGGATTTCTTTGGCATATTCCGACGAACCGAGCTCGACTTCTGCCTGCGCTTGAATGGCAGGCGCGTTCGCGCTGATGAGCATGAGGGCAGCGTCAGACCGGCGAAAGTGGAACGTCATTGCGCGGTTTACGTCATCGAGGATGCCCACGATTCCGACGACAGGAGTCGGATAGATACCTTCACCGAGAGTCTCGTTATACAGGCTCACGTTGCCGCCGGTGATAGGAGCTTCAAGTGCCGTGCAGGCTTCGGTGAGGCCGTTCACCACTTCAGAAAATTGCCACATGATCTGAGGCTTCTCGGGATTGCCGAAGTTCAGGCAGTTGGTGGCCGCGACCGGAGTGGCGCCGGTGCAGGAGACGTTGCGCGCCGATTCGGCCACGGCATGCATGGCGCCGAGCTTTGGGTTGAGCCAGCACCAGCGGCCATTGCCGTCGAGCGCCATGGCCAGCGCGCGGTTCGTGCCCTTGATGCGCATGAGGCCGGCGTCGGCGCCCGGACCTTCCACGGTGTTGGATTGCACCATGGTGTCATATTGCTCGAAGATCCAGCGCTTGGAGCAAATGTTGGGCGACGCAAGAAGCTGTTTCAGCTGCGAAGTGTAATCAGCTGTTCCGCCCAGCTTCACGTGTGCCGGGCGCGTCTGCGGGACGGGTGCTTTCCATGGCTCCATGGGCCGGTGGTAGAGCGGAGCATCGTCGGTGAGTGAAGTATTGGGAATGTCGGCTACGAGTTTGCCGTGCTCCAGCACGCGCAGGCGGCCGTTGTTGGTGACCTTGCCCACGATCACGGCATCGAGGCCCCATTTTTCGAAGACGCGCAGAACTTCCTGCTCGCGTCCGCTTTCGGCGACCAGCAGCATGCGCTCCTGCGATTCGCTGAGCATGATCTCGTAGGCGTTCATGCCGGTTTCGCGCTGCGGCACGCGGTCGAGTTCGATTTCGATGCCGACGCCGCCGCGCGCGCCCATTTCGCAGGTGGAGCAGGTGAGGCCGGCGGCGCCCATGTCCTGTATGCCGACAACCGCTCCGGTGTGCATGGCTTCCACGCAGGCCTCAAGCAGCAGTTTCTCCAGGAACGGATCGCCGACCTGAACATTGGGGCGCTTCTGCTCCGAGCCTTCAGTGAATTCTTCGCTCGCCATGGTTGCGCCGTGGATACCGTCGCGTCCGGTCTTGGCGCCTACATAGATCACCGGGTTCCCTTCACCCGCGGCTTTGGCGTAGAAGATCTGGTCGCGTCTCACCAGGCCGAGCGCAAACGCGTTCACCAGCGGGTTCTGCGAGTAGCAGGGCTCAAACTTGGTTTCGCCGCCCAGATTAGGCACGCCGAAACAGTTTCCGTACGAGGCGATGCCGCTGACCACGCCTTCCAGAATCGAGTGATTGCGGTGGATGGTGGATTGGTCGGTCTTACCGGCGCCTTTGCTTGCGGCGACCGGGCCGAAGCGCAAAGAATCCATCACCGCCAGCGGACGGGCGCCCATGGTAAAGATGTCACGCAGAATTCCGCCCACGCCAGTGGCCGCGCCCTGAAATGGCTCAATGAATGAAGGATGATTGTGCGACTCAATCTTGAACGCGCAGGCCCAGCCGTCTCCTATATCAATGATGCCGGCGTTCTCTCCCGGTCCCTGCACCACCAGCTTGCTGCGCGTGGGCAGCCGCTTCAGGTGCACGCGCGACGACTTGTAAGAGCAGTGCTCGCTCCACATGACGCTGAAGATGCCCAGTTCAGTCAGCGAAGGCTCGCGCCCCAGCGCCTGCTTGATCCGGTCGTACTCTTCCGGGGTGATGCCGTGCTCTTCAACGACTTCAGGGGTGATCGCGGGGAGTTGGGTGGTGGACATAGGCTACTTCTATTTTCGCATGAAGAAAACGTTGTAGCTGATAAACGCTGGTTGCACTGATTGAGAGGCACAAGAGAACCCTTGATGCACAGACCAGCGACCTTTGGCCCTTAGCCATTGCCCCGTGGCCTTTGAGCCCGAAGGCGCTAATCAATATTGTGTGACTGCACAGCGTCTTCCCTCATCAACATCGGCAGGAACGAAGGAGCAACGATTTTATGGTGATGCGCGAATGGCGTGGCCGTGTTCCGGCGGAGAAGGCGGCTGAGTACCTGGAATTCCTGAAGACTTCCGGGTTCAGAGACTATGCCGCCACGCCCGGCAATCTGGCGGTGTATGGCTTTCAGAGGACCCAGGACGCGGTGACGGAGATCGTACTGGTTACGCTTTGGGATTCGGTGGAGGCGATCAAGCGGTTTGCCGGGGAAGATTACGAGCGGGCCCATTATTATCCTGAAGACAAAGACTTCCTGCTCGAGTTCGAGCCGTTCGTGAGGCACTATGAGGTGGTGCACAGGGCGGTGGCGAACGGGACTCTCTTGTAGAATTTGTCTTTAGAAATTACCAACGCACCCATTCATGCCCCATCCCCGCATCGTAGGTCTCCTGACAAGCTCTGCCCACCGCGATCTCACGGCCGATGATCGCGTGCTTGCCTCTGCCCTGGAGCGGCGCGGGATTAACGTGTCTCCGATCGTCTGGACAGAAGTGGCGCCGGAACAGGTCGGGGGCGACCTGTTGGTGTTGCGCTCGGTATGGGACTATCACCTGCATCCGGCACAGTTCCTGGAATGGGTGACACAGGCAGGCAAGCGCGTCGGGGTGCTGAATTCGCCGGAAACCGTACGCTGGAATATGGACAAACATTATCTCCAGGATGTAGCCGCGGCGGGATTCAGCTTGCCAAAGACACTTTTTCTGAGAGCGGGCGCTAAATCTGATTTGCCGGGACTGATGGAACGTGAGGGGCTGAGTTGGGCTGTGGTCAAGCCGGCGATCTCGGCATCGGCGTACGAGACGCACCGGATCTCGGCTGCTGATGCAGCCGCTTTAAATGGTCGCGTTGCTGAGCTGCTGAAGAGTCGCGCCATGCTGGTGCAGGAATATGTTCCGGAGGTCGAGACCAGCGGAGAATGGTCGCTGATTTTTGCCGGATCCGAACTGACGCACGCTGTGAACAAGCTCCCGAAAACCGGCGATTTCAGAGTGCAGGAAGAACATGGAGGAAAGCATCGCGTCGCGGCCCCCCCGGCTGAGGCGCACCGACTGGCGAACCAGGTGCTCGCCCGCTTTGCGCCCGATGCGCTCTATTGCCGGGCGGACATCGTGATGCGGAGCAGCGGACCCACGCTTATGGAACTGGAACTGATTGAGCCGCTTTTGCATTTCGCAGCAGCGCCAGCTGCCGCGGAACGACATGCAGAGAAGATTGCGGAGATGGTAGCTGGCAGGTAACAGCTCTCAGTTTGCAACGCGAATTGGCATATCACACACCGAGAGACTCCGGCCCGCAGCAAGCACGGAAGAACACGATCTACAAAAGTCGCAGTCTTCTCGCTGCGAATGCGCTGAGTAAAGTGTGTTCCCGCAATTCAACTTGGAGAATTCGGCTGCGCACTTTATGCTGGAGCGTTCCGGAGCCAATTCATGATCTGTGTCCAGCGTTTTTCGCGCACTCTTGCCCTCCTTCTTTTCTTCGTAGCTCTCTCCCAGCTTCCGTCGTTCGCTGCAGACGTCCGGTTCCGCGTGTCGCTGCCCGCAGGCAAACAGCCGGTCACGGGGCGCGTCTTCATTGCAATATCAAAGGTCGATGATCCCGAACCGCGTCTCCAAGTCGGTTTCTGGCGGTCGCGTGCAGAGTTGCTCGGCCGCGACGTTGACCTCGGCCCCGGCCAATCCACCCTCGTTGATCAGTTCACGCTCGGGTATCCGCTACGCTCTCTTCGCGAACTCCCCGCCGGCGACTACTACGTACAGGCCATCTTCAACGTCTATACGCGCTTCTCCCGCTCAGACGGTCACACCATCTACGCCCACAATGATCAGTGGGAAGGCCAGCAGTTCAACCG
>JBAIYI010000383.1:0-6294 GCA_037915955.1 Terriglobales bacterium | reverse complement strand
ACAATCTGTGCAATCTGGGCATGATGGACGCCTGCCGCGACGTGCTGGCGGAGTTCGGCGTCACTCTTGAAAGCGTGCTGGAAGTGGAACAGGATGCCGGGCTTGGCAACGGCGGCCTGGGCCGGTTGGCTGCCTGCTTCCTGGAATCTCTTGCCACGCTCCACATGGCCGGCTTCGGCTACGGAATTGACTACGAGTACGGGCTCTTTCGGCAGGAGATCGTCGGCGGATTTCAGCGCGAAAAGCCTGACCTCTGGAAGTCCGAGGGTACGCCGTTCTACATTGAGCGACCGCAGGAGTTGTGCGCTATCCCGCTTTACGGACGCCTCGACCGCTCGCACGACTTGCCCAGAACCGCGCCGCAACGCTGGGTGGATTGCAAGATCGTGATTGGCGTTCCGAATGACATGCCGGTTGCCGGCCTTAACGGTCAGACCGTCAATCATCTCCGCCTGTTCACTGCGCGCGCCTCGCAGGATTTCGATATCGAAATCTTCAACCGCGGCGACTATATCCGGGCCGTAGAACAGAAGATAGCGTCGGAGAATATTTCCCGCGTCCTGTACCCCTCTGACTCCGTGATGTCCGGCAAAGAATTGCGCCTGATGCAGGAATACTTCCTGGTCGCATGCTCGCTGCGTGACATCATGCGCAATTACCTGGCAAGCCACACCAGCTTTGACCAGTTCCCTGCCAAGGTCGCCATCCAGATGAATGATACGCATCCCAGCCTCTCCGTGGCTGAGCTGATGCGCCTGCTGGTGGACGAGCACCACATTGAATGGCCGCGCGCGTGGGAGATCACTGAAGCCACGCTCGGCTACACCAATCACACCTTGCTGCCGGAAGCGCTGGAGCGCTGGTCCGTCTCGCTGATGGAACACGTGCTCCCGCGGCACATGGAAATCATTTATGAGATCAATGGCCAGTTCCTGAAAAAAGTGGAACGCCAGTGGCCGGGCGATCTCGAGCGCCAGCGGAGGATGTCGATCATTGAAGAGGGGCCGGACAAGCAGGTCCGCATGGCTCATCTGGCCATCGTGGGCAGCCATGCGATCAACGGTGTTTCCAAGCTGCATTCCGAGCTGCTGAAAGATCAGCTTGTCCCCGACTTCGCGGCGCTGTGGCCTGATCGCTTCAGCAACAAGACCAACGGCGTGGCGCCGCGACGCTGGATTCTCAAGGCAAATCCGGGCCTCTCCTCTCTGCTCAACCGCCACGTAGGCGAAGGCTGGATTACCGATCTGGAGCAGGTTCGCGGTATAGAAAAACTGGCTGACGACGCCGCATTCCAGCATGACTTCATGGCCATCAAGCGGCGCTGCAAGGAAAAGCTCGCTGGGGAAATCCTGGACACCACCGGGGTTGAGGTCGATCCCGACTCGCTGTTCGACGTGCAGGTGAAGCGCATCCACGAGTACAAGCGCCAGCTGCTGAATGTGATGCGCATCATTCACGACTACCTGGCGATAGTGGAAGACAACGCAACGCCCAAAGTTCCGCGAACGTTTGTCTTCGCCGGCAAGGCCGCACCGGGATACTGGGCGGCCAAGCAGATCATCAAGCTCATCAACAACGTGGCTCACGTGGTGAACCATGATCCGCGTGTCGGCCGGTCTCTGCGCGTGGTGTTTGTGCCGGATTACCGCGTATCACTGGCGGAAATCATCATGCCCGCCGCCGACCTCAGCCAGCAAATCTCCACCGCCGGCATGGAAGCCAGCGGCACCGGCAACATGAAGCTGGCCATGAACGGCGCCATCACCGTGGGCACCCTGGACGGCGCCAATATTGAAATCATGGAAGCCGTGGGCGCGGAAAATATCTACACCTTCGGCCTGAGCCCGGAAGATGTGAAGTGGTACCAGGAGCACGGCAATTACAATCCGCGCGAGCTCTGCAACATGAACACCGTTCTCCGCCGGGTGATGGAGTCGCTGGCTTCCGACCGCTTCTCGCAGGATGAGCACGGCCTGTTCCGCTGGATCGTGGATGAGATCCTCGACCGCGGCGACCGCTACTTCCTCATGGCCGACCTGCCGTCATACCTCGAAGCCAGCCGCAAGGCCGAACTGGATTACCAGCAGCCCGCAGTCTGGGCGAAGAAGGCGATCCTCAACGTCGCGCGGACGGGATTTTTCTCCAGCGACCGTACCATCCGCGAGTATGCCCGTGACATCTGGCACATCCGTCCAACGCTGGGCCCGCAGGAAGACCTGCCGTTTACGAATGACGCGGTGAAGGCGGAAGCGATGCGATAAGATTTCTCGTATCAAGTGATTTTCAACAGAAAGCAAAGGAGATCACATGAGACAGAATGGCTTCGCAATTTGGATCACTACGAGCCTTATTACCACATGCCTTGTATTAGTGCCGGGCGTCGCTATGCAGGCCCAGGCCCCCGAATCGAAGAAAGCTGTGCAGAAGCCGAAGCTGAGCCCCAAGCAGCAGCTTTCAATGCGTCTTTTGCATGAAGCAGAACAAATTTCGCGACACTTTACGCCGGAAGAAAGAGCCGATTTGTTGCTGGATCTTTCAAGGACGATCAACGTAGTTGAGAAGAAGGAATCAGAACAGTGGTCCCTTGAAATTTTCAATCTTGCGACCACCGTGATCCGGCCGGGGCCTTATCGTTTAGCGATGCAGAAAAACGCTTTGACGACACTGGCACTGGTGGACGCCGATAAGGCCGCAAAGTTGTATGTTCAGCAGGACAGTCCTCCTAAAGGGGAGAATCTGCCATTGGAAGACGTGCGGTCATTCGGGGCGAGGACGCTCTTTCCTCAGCTCTGGAAAAACGGAGGCATGAGTTCTCTCCCTGAGATAGAGACTGTGGCTGCTTATCTGGGTGCCACGGGGCAATATCCGTACGTCGCGATGGCTGCGGTGGTCCCAAAAGTTGCGGAACAGGATCCCGACAAGGCTGCAACCTTGTTTGGCGATGCGACGAATTACCTGTCGCGTGATCCAGGGTTTGCCAGCACGAATCGGGATTTCATCAACTTCATTCTCCAGACTTACCAGAGTGTTTCTTCGGCAAGTCTTATTCGGCAGGCAATCAATGCGGCTCTGGAATCAATTGATAATGCTGAACTGGACAAGCGGTACTCGAAACAGTTTGAGGTGAAGACCTCGAAGGGAGTCTTCCGAGTCAGCTCAGAACGTGAAGTACTTGCCTATCGGTTGTTGCCGGTGGTTCGGCAAATTGACTCAAAATGGGCAGAAAGCCTCAAGGAGAGATACACAGCTCTGCAGAACCTGCCGCAACTGGCGAGTGATGACAAAGTGACAATTTCGGCCACAATCTCCGACCAGCAGCGTCCGGATCCCGTTGCGACGCGCAGAGCTATGGATCAGCACAAACTATTTCAAGTAGAGCAACTGGCGAATACTGATCCAAATGGCGCAATGGATTTGGCCAACTCCATCAATGACCTCACGTTGAAGAACGTCGCACTTGCAACAGTGGCCGGCGCATTCTTCAGCAAAGACCCAAAAGAGGCCCAGTCCCTCCTTGGGGACGCTACAGAAAGCCTGGAGAAAATGCCTCCTGATGTAAATAAGCTCAGATTGCTGGTCAAGATCAGTAAAGCCAGGTTTATGGCAGGCGATCAGCGAGGCGCAGATGCCTATGCGGACCGAGGTTTAGACCTCGGCGAAGAGCTATTTTCTCAGGATATGAGATCGAATCCGGGCAAAATGGCTTATTCGGCCGCAGGCTTTGACGAGATTGCAGAGTTGCTTCACGTGCTTGCGCAGTACGACTCCAGTAGCGAGAGGGTTGTCAGGCGAGTCCGCCAAATCAGAAATGAGACGCTGAAGGCAAGGGCGCTGGGCGTCATCGCCCAAGGGCTCTTGGATAGTCAGGCAAAGGCTTGAATACGCCCGCGACATATGGCACATCCGGCCGACGCTGGGCCCGCAGGAAGACCTGCCGTTCAGGAATGACGCCGTGAACGCGGAAGCGATTCGCTGAGAAGGTTCGGCTTTTCGCCGGAGATAACCGCAGATAGAGCCAGGCTCCTAGCCGCTAGCTCCTAGCTTGAATGAGTACTCAGCAGAGTCGCCCTTCTTGTTTCCACGACAAAACACCTCACGCCTGCAGCGTCTCCAGCAGATTTCTCACCCGCCGCTCAATCTCGTTTCTGATCTCCCTCACCCGTTCCATACTTTTGCCTTTTGGGTCTTCCAGCGGCCAGTCATCCCGCTCTAATCCGGGGACAAACGGGCATGCATCTCCGCAGCCCATGGTGACGAGCAGTTGCGCGTCTTCCGCCAGCTCGGCGGTCAGCTTCTGCGGACGCGCCGTGGAAAGGTCAACGCCCAGCTCCCGCATCGCTTCCACCACTTCCGGATGAACCCGCTCTGCCGGCTGTGTGCCCGCTGAAATGGCCCGCCACTGCCTGGGATTGGCCAGTTTGTTAAACAATGCGGCCGCCATCTGTGACCGCCCCGCATTGTGAACGCAGGCAAAAATAATCGTCTTCACCCTGCCGCCCTCATCTTGCAGGCTGCGCCGCTGCACTGCTTTCCGGCGGCATGAAATACCGCTTCTGGAACCAGAACGCAACGTTCACCAGGCTAATCATCACCGGGACCTCCACCAGCGGCCCAATTACCGCCGCGAACGCCGCGCCGGAGTTCATCCCGAAAACCGCCACCGCCACGGCAATCGCCAGCTCAAAGTTGTTGCTTGCCGCCGTAAAGGAAAGCGTTGCGGTCTTACTGTAATCGGCGCCCACGCGCCGGCCCATCCAGAAGCTGACCACAAACATGGCCACAAAATAGATCAGCAGAGGCACGGCAATGCGCAGTACGTCCAGTGGCAGCCGCACAATCAGGTCCCCTTTCAGGCTGAACATCACCAGGATTGTGAACAGAAGCGCAATCAGCGTGATGGGGCTGATCCGCGGAATGAACTTGCTGGCGTACCATTCGCGCCCTTTGGCTTTCAGCAGCACAAACCGCGTGATCATGCCGGCAAGAAACGGAATGCCGAGGTAGATGAATACGCTCTGGGCAATCTGCCCAATCGTCACCTCCACCACGCTGCCCCGCAGCCCGAGCAGCGGCGGAAGCACCGTGATGAAGAACCACGAATACACGCTGTAAAACAGCACCTGGAACACGCTGTTGAAGGCCACCAGCCCGGCGGCATAATCGGAGTCGCCGCGCGCCAGTTCATTCCACACAATCACCATGGCGATGCACCGCGCCAGTCCGATCAGGATCAGCCCGGTCATGTATTCCGGATAGCCGCGCAGAAACGTGACTGCCAGCACAAACATCAGTACCGGCCCAATCACCCAGTTTTGCAGTAGTGACAGGCCAAGCACCTTGCGGTTCCGGAACACCTCGCCCAGCCGCTCGTACTGCACCTTGGCCAGCGGCGGATACATCATCAGGATCAGGCCAAGGGCAATGGGAATGTTCGTGGTCCCTGACTGGAAGCGCCCGATCAGCGCCGTTGCTCCGGGGAAAAACCGCCCCAGGCAAACCCCAGCAGCCATCGCCGCGAAGATCCAGACCGTAAGGTAGCGATCAAGAAAGCCCAGGCGCCGCCGTTCCGCCGGAGCGCAGGGATTCGGATTGACGCCTGTCTCTGTGCCCATTGTTTCTATCTCCTTCCCTGGCTTCGCGACGGCGCCGCAGTCAGTGACACCAGCGCAGGCCGCAACTCGCTCACGCTGCATGCGCCCTGTTTGATCGCCCGGGCCAGGTTCTTACGGTCCTCAACAAAGATTTTGTCGGTTAGCGCATTCTTCAGGTAGGCGACGAGCGCGGTGTACCCGGGCCCATCGTGCTCCGCCAGCCGGTAATAGACTCGATATCCCTCTCGCCGGTCTTCCACCAGACCGCAGCGCTTGAGGTAGGTGAGGTGGCGCGAAATGTTCGACTGCCCCGATTGCAGCACGTACTGGATATCGCAGCCGCACAGCTCGCCGGCCAGCAAGAGGCTGATAATTCTCAGCCGGCTGCCGTCGGCAAGTCCCTTGAAATAGTTCTCAACATGTCTCACACCAGAATGGTATCACTTGTCTATGCATCTATACGCATACACATGACTTTTATCTGCGCGTCTGGGCGACGGAGAAGGCCTGATTGCGCAGGTCCGATTGCAGCTCTCCCCGGGCTTCAATCAGCGACGGAGCGAAAAATTGGACGGGTGTAATACCTTTGGGACTTTCGGTCACGGACAGTACTGGACTATTTCGCTGTTGATTCACGCAGCAGAACTGTTGTAGTTTAAACCGATTTGCCCAGGCGAATCGCCGCGGGTCGGCGCGGATCTTT
>JBAIYI010000042.1:0-6694 GCA_037915955.1 Terriglobales bacterium | reverse complement strand
AGGGCGATGATCAGGATTACCAAAAGATGCATTGGCTGAAAAATGCCTTCAAACATGAGTCCCTCGCTCGAATTTTTGAATTTACTTCAGGCCGCTTGAGTCGTTCTGCCCCGGCCACGTGAAGAAGTATGCCAGCGCTTTCTTACGCCAACATTAGAGGAATGTTAGAAAGCTTAATCACGCAAGAGGTGCGGAGAGCGAGGCAAGGAAAAGGGCACAAAGAACTTTGTGGATCTTTGTGCCCGGTGGTTTGATATCTGAGGCTTAGTTTCCCGCCGGTTTCGGCGTGTTCCTCATCGGAATGGGCAGGCGGCCGTCCGCGCCGCTGGTTAGCGCGATGAAGTCCTTATCCTCAATCAATGAGGCGAAGACCGCATCCACACGCGCCTCCATCATCTCCTTGCTGCGGACAGCCTCATAGCGCTCATATTGGAAGAAGTGCCGCTTGAGCAGATCGAGCGCTTTCTGCTTCTGGCCGGCCTGCGCGTAGATTGCTGCCAGATTGTACGAAGCGGGGAGCAGCTTTTCGTTCTCGCGTGCGATCTTCAGCGCCTCTTCCGGATGTCCGTTGCCTGCCTCAAATGCCGCGGCAAAGATCAGGTTGTACGGGTCTTTAGGATCGAGTTTGAGAGCCAGCTTGGTGTATTCGTCGGCCTTCACGCGATCGCCTTCGCTGTTCCAGTAAACCGCCAGGTTGCGATACGCCAGAGCCAGCGGAAACTCCGCCGCGGAAGCTTCCATCAGGTGGAGTCCTTTCTTGAATTCACCTTCGTGGATCGTCATCTTACCCAGACCGTGCAACGCCACGGCGCGCGACATGGGATCGGCTGGCATAGCCAGGATGCTGTCAAAAACCTGGCGCGCCTGCGCCCAATCGCCGATGTGGTGACGATAGAGTTCGCCGAGAAAGCGCAGCGGTGTGGGGTCCGCTGGGTCAAGATCGTGGGCGGCTTTATAGAGGCGCTCAGCTTCGGTATAGCGGGCGGCGTCTTCCGCCTTAAGCCCGGCACGCAAAGTCTTTTCGATCTTGGCCGTTACGGCCGGATCGAAATTCGGCGCAGCTGGGACGTCCGCCACTTCAATGCCCAGCTTTTTCAGTTCCTTCTTAGCATCCTTGGCTTTGGAGGGGAACATGCATTTCTGGTCGTACACGGTGCGGAGTTCGGCGATTGCGCCGTCCTTATCGCCGGACTTTTCCTTTTCCTTGGCGCTCTCCATGCGCTCTTTGAGGGCGTGCTCGCGCTTCTTCATCTCGTTATCCACGAGCTTTTCCAGGTCGCCGACGCGCAGCTTGCCGTCCTTTGCCTCTAGCCTGCCTACAACGGTGCCGTCCGGTTGGACCATTACCACCGCCGGCAGCTTGCCATCAGGCACGTATTTTGGCCCCATGGCTGTCCGGGAATCCGCCAGCCCCATGGTCACACACTGCTGGGCGTAGAGTTGAAGGGTGCGCGATTCGCGCAGGCTGGAGCGGTTCACCTCATCAGCGCCAGTGGGGAACCAATAGACGGCCAGACCCTCTTTGATCTGGTCAGTGGGCTGGATCAACTTCCACGGCACCAGATAAACCTGTGGCATGGAGCCGCCGCTCATTCCACCCATACCGCCGCCACCGCCGCCTCCGCAGGTGGCAAAAACCTGGGCGGCCAGAAAAACGTTGATCATGGCAAGGGACAGCCGACGGCGTGCAAACGGGGGTTTCATGGGAAAAGATTATAGCCCAGTCAGAGCTGGTGGCCTGATTCCCGGATAATGGGGCTATGGCTTGAGTGCAGTCATGCTTTTGCGCTGTTTGCACTTCCCACTAGCTCCTGTATCGCTTTAGTCACCGCTTCCGGTGCCTCCAGCGAACTGGAGTGGCCGCACGCGGGAATGTTGACTACCCTCGCATTCGGTATCAAAGACGCCACGCGCTGGCCGCGAAATGGAGGCTGCGATACGTCCTCCTCTCCCGTTATGACCAGGGTGGGACAGCGGATCAGGGCCAGGTCATCATGGGAGAATTCCGGGCGGTTCATCACCGCCAGAAGCGCATTAACGACGTTCTTCGGGCGCCCGGCCAGTTTGGCCTTCCACTCTACGACCATCGCCTGCTTTGCCGGATCGCTGGATTCGAGCGTACTGCGTCCGAAGAGCGCCTTCATGGCGACACCGACAAAAGGCCTCAGTCCCACGACTCGCGAGAGTCGCGCAAGGAAGTTATATTCCAGACGGCTGGACTTCGGTTCAGGATCGGCGCCGGTGTTCATCAACGTGAGCGTCTTCACCAGTTCGCGACGCCTCGATGCCAGCCGCATGCCTACAAAGCCACCCATGGAGAGCCCGGCAAAGTGGCAGGGGCCGATGTTCAGGGCCTGGATGAGCGTAGCCGCGTCTTTGGCCAGCATATCCATATCGTGGCCGTACCCCGGATCCGGTGACTGCCCCTGTCCGCGATGGTCATAGGCGATCACGCGGTAGCGTTTTTCGAACGCCGCCCGCTGCGGCTCAAACATGGTGTGGTCCATGAGCAGGCCGTGGGAAAACACAATCGCCTCCAGACCGCTGCCTGATTCCTTGTAAAACAGCTCTACACCGTTGACCTTGATTGTGGGCATTCCAGCTCCGCGAACCCTGTCTTTTCGGGGGCGCATTACTGTACCATGCGCCACCTCCGGGAGAGGCACGGGAGTCTCTGAACTTCTGGCCGCGTGAATTCTTCTTGAATGCGCTGGCGGGCAGAGAAGGAGACTACCTAGCGCTCGCGTCCGACCCAAAACACCTTCGGCTCGTCTGCGTCCTTGGGGAAATCACTTTGCAAACGCGGCGAAAACTTAAGCAGTGACAAGGGATTGGTCTGGTTCAACAGGTCAATTTCTTCTTGTGATTGAACCGGAATCCAGGTCCGGTACTGCGGATCGTTGCCGCCCGTCCAGTCAATCCACTCGTGAAATTCGTAGTAATAGAGCTGGCCGCAGCTCTTGCACCGCATCAGGGCCCGGCGAAGGTGGGTGTCTTCTTCACCGAACTCTTCCAGCGTGTCGAAGCACCCGTACAGATCTTTGGGCGTAAGGCTTTCCGCCTGCCACAGATGACATTGGGTGGGCTGTTTCATTGCTGGTGAAACAGCAGTTTAGCCCACCCGATGTCTGCTACGTACTTGTTTTTCTGCTGGGCTCAATGCAGCTTCTGCGCTTATCCAAAAACTTCCCCAGCGTGAACCCAGCAGAAGTTTTTGACCTACCAGATCCTCACCCGGTTCTTGGGATCCAGATACAGCTTCTGTCCGGGCTTCACGTTGAACGCCGGATACCAGGCGTCAATGTTGCGGACCGTCAAGGCGCGGTAGCGGCCGGGCGCGTGCGAGTCTGTAAGGACCTGCCGGCGCAGCGCGGCGTCACGGGTCTTGGAGCCCCAATCCTGCCCAAATGCGATAAAGAACTGCTGATCGCTGTTGAAGCCGTCCTGCTCAGGTCCAGGTTTGCCGTGCAGGGCCGCGCGATAGCCGTCATACGCGGCCGAGATTCCCGCAAGATCAGCAATGTCTTCTGCCAGAGTCTGCCGCCCGTTGACGGAGAGGTCAGGGAACGGCTTGTAAGTGTCATATTGGGCGGCAAGCTGCCCGGTAGAAGCATTGAAGTGCGCCAGATCGGCGTCAGTCCACCAGTTACGGACGCGCCCCTTGGAATCAAACGCTGCGCCTTCACTGTCAAAGGTGTGGCTGATCTCGTGGCCAATCACGGCGCCAATTGCGCCATAGTTCACTGCCGCCGGAGCTTTGGGATCGTAGAACGGCGGCTGCAGGATGGCAGCAGGGAAGTTCAGCGCATTCTGCAATGGCAGGTTTACGGCATTCACTGTCTGCGGTGACATGGACCACTCCTTGCGGTCCACCGCCGTGCCCAGCCGCTTGAGCTGGCGATGATACTCAAACAGCCGTCCGCGCCACATGTTTCCCAGAATGTCATCCGGCTTCACTTCGTAACCAGAATAGTCGTGCCAGTTTTCCGGGTAACCAATGCCGACATACAGCGTGTTCAGTTTTTGCTGAGCTTCCGCCTTGGTGGAAGGAGCCATCCAGGTAAGCGCATCAATGCGTTTGCGAAAGGCAGCAATGATGTTCTGCACCATCGCCTGAGCCTCCGCCTTGGCTTGCGGCGAGAAATAGCGCTGGGCATACACCTTGCCCACAGCGTCACCCAGGAATTGATTGACCACGAAGACCCCGCGCTGCCACCGAGGGCGCTGCTGCGGCGTTCCGACGAGGGTCTTGCCAAAGAAGTTGAAATTTTCGTCCGCCAGCGCTTTGGGGAGGACAGTGGCGTTGTCCTCGATCAGGTGGTAGGTGAGCCAGTCTTTCCAGGTTTCCAGCGGCACCGAAGCCACCAACGCTGATTCCGCGATAAAGGCGCTTGGCTGCCACACCGTGAACTGCTCCTGCTTCTCCAGGCCGGCGGCGTGGAAGTATTCAGCCCAGTCCAGCCCCGGAGCCTTGGTCGCGAAGTCGCTTTTCTTCCACGTGTTGTTGGCCTTGTGAATGTCATTGTTATCGGCCAGGCTCCAGTGCTTCTCCGCAATGGAATGTTCCAGCTCAACAATGCGGGCGGCGCGCGCTTCGCCGTCAGCTATGCCCGCCAGCTTGAACATCTCCGCGATGTGCTTTTGATATTGATCGCGCACTTCCTTCATGCGCGGGCTGTCAGCAAGGTAGTACTCGCGGTCAGGAAGCTCGAGCCCGCCCTGAAGCAGGTATGCGGCGTAATGGTCTGAGTCGTTGAAGCCGGGCGCGGTCCAAAGTCCAAAAAGGTTGGGGGTATGGAAGTTGGTGTTGTTTAGCGCATCAACGTCGGCGCGCAGGGTTTCACCTAAAGCGCGCGCCAGCTCTTTCTTGTCCTTGATGCCGCTGATTACGTCCAGGCGTGGCTTGAGCGGCGCCAGGCCGCGTGCTTCAATGCCTGCTTCATCGAGGAAGGAGTTGAAGAGATCGGCGATCTGCCGCGCGCTGGAGCCGGCCGGCTCTTTCGCTTTGGCCATTTCCTCGATCAGGTCCGCTGTGCGCTTGTTGCTGATCTCGCTCAGCTGGCTGAAGACGCCCACCGCGGGACGGTCCGGGGGAATTTCGGTGCGCTTGATGAACCCGCCATTGGCGAAGTCGAAGAAGTCGTCTCCCGGTACCACCGATTTGTCCATGTTATTCACGGAGATTCCGTGAGTCTCGGGTTGCGATGCCGGCTGCTGTGCAGCCAGGAAAAGGAGCGGAAGAATAACGAGCGTGAGTGCGAGAGGAGCGTAGATCTTGTGTGAAGGTCTCATATGTCGATGATTTAGACGGTCCTTGAAGTTGACGGTCTCAGCGGCAAAACTGGCTATTCTAAATGGTTTTAGCGAGGGACGTGGGCGAACAAGCGTTTACGCAGCGGCTCCGCCGAGGCATGGCCGAAGAATTTAGTCTTGACAACGCCTACAAATGTAGTAACGTAACAAACCGAAGTAGTAGAAAAATCTATGCCCGGACCTAAACTAACCAGACTCGAACTTCAGATCATGGACGCTCTCTGGTCGCGCGGCAGCGCTTCCATCCGCGAGATCCAGGAGACCTTTCCGGAAAAAGACCGGCCGGCTTACACGACGGTGCAGACCATGGTGTATCGAATGGAAGCCAAGAAGGCGGTGCGGCGCGTCCGCAAGGTCGGAAACTTCCACATCTTTGAACCTGCGGTTTCACGCAGCGCCGCCCAGCGCAAACTCATTGACGACCTGTTGTCTCTCTTCGGCGGGCGCACCCAGCCGGTGATGGCTCACCTGATCGAATCGGGGAAGCTGACGCTGGAAGACATAAAAGAAGCCGAGAAAACGCTGCGCAACCTGGAACGAAAGGACAAATCTTGAGAGCCCCATATTTATTCGGCTCATGGCACGCTTTCTGGCCGGCGATTGGCAATCACCTTTGGCAATCGACACTGTTCGCGGTTGCGGCTGGAGCGCTGACGCTGATGTTGCGCAGAAATCAGGCCCGAACGCGTTATTGGCTGTGGCTGGTTGCGTCACTGAAGTTTCTGCTGCCGTTCTCACTGCTGATCAGCTTGGGGAACTCCTTTTCATGGCGACAAAGGTCTGGTTCCGGAGCCGGGTTTTACACGATCGTGGAAATGGCCGGGCAGCCATTCGCTCAGCCTCAGCCCTCCCAAGCGGCCAACACCGCTGACGTACTGCACCGTTTGCTCGGGGGCGCGCCAATCATTGTTGCGTGCGTGTGGCTATCCGGGTTTGCAGCTGTCCTGATCCTCTGGTTTGTACGCTGGAGACGGCTTTCGCGCGCGTTACACGCTGCGGTGCCGTTGAATGAAGGCCGCGAAGTCACAGCGCTTCGCCGGCTCGAACGTGTTCTGGGCGTTGGCGACCGAATTGAGGCTCGACTATCGCAGGCGTCCCTTGAGCCCGGCATTTTTGGCATCATTCGGCCTGTTCTGGTCTGGCCGCAGGGGATCTCAGAGCGGTTGACTGATTCGCATCTGGACGCAGTGCTTGCCCACGAACTCGCTCACGTGCGGCGGCGGGACAACCTTGCTGCTTTTGTCCACATGATCGTGGAGGCCGTCTTCTGGTTTCACCCGCTGGTGTGGTGGATGGGGGGCCGCCTTCTGGAGGAACGGGAGCGCGCCTGCGACGAAGAAGTTCTGCTCATGGGAAATCACCCTCAGGCTTATGCCGAAAG
>JBAIYI010000260.1:0-1849 GCA_037915955.1 Terriglobales bacterium | reverse complement strand
CTGCCCTTCGCTCAGGATAGCCAGCCGGTCGCACCGCTCGGCTTCTTCCATCAAGTGCGTGGTAACGATGATCGAAACGTGCTCCTGCGAACGCAGTTCCTGCAAATATAGCCACAGATCACGACGCGCGCCCGGATCAAGGCCCGTGGTGGGCTCGTCCAGAAGCAACACGCTCGGGCGATGCATAAGTCCCTTCGCTAGTTCTACCCGCCGCTGCATGCCGCCGGAGAAGGTCTCTACACGATCGTTCGCGCGATCAGTAAGAGCAACGCGGCCCAGCATCTCAGCGATGCGCGTTTTCAACTCGCTGCCCTGCAACCCATAAAGATGTCCCTGATGCCAGAGATTCTCGGCGGCAGTCAGCTTGATGTCTACGCTTTGCGCCTGGAACACTACGCCAATGCGGCGACGAACTTCGTCGGGCTGCTTTGCGGCGTCGTATCCGGCGATTAACGCTGAACCGCCGCTGGGCAACATGAGCGTGGAAAGAATCCGAAATAGTGTCGTCTTGCCGCTACCATTCGGCCCAAGTAAGGCAAAAATCTCCCCTGCATTTACGCCGAAGGAAATGCCCTTGAGAGCCGCGCGGTCGCCATAACTGTGGCGCAGGTCGCAGACTTCAATCACGGAACTGCGATCGCGATTGCCGGAGCCCTTGACTGTGTTTTCCACGGCAGTCGCCATCAGTGACGCACCACATTCAACATCATGAGAGCAAAGAGCAGAGGGAGGTAAAGCACCGACGCCTGAAGAAGCTGGCGCGCCAGCGTGCGCGAATCAGGTGACGTGGTGGGTAGCTTGGTGCGGGCAAGACGGAAAACAAAGTAAAGGAACGCCAGACTCATGATCAGCGCGCCCGCCAGATATACCCGACCACTCATTCGCAGCAGGAACGGCATCAGGCTCACCGGAAGCAGGGCGGAGCAGTAGGCCAGCATCTGGCGAACCGTGCTGTGACCATCCTTGTCCACGACGGGAAGCATCTTGATCCCGGCGGCTTCGTATTCATCGCGGTACATCCACGCGATGGCCTGGAAGTGCGGGAACTGCCAGAAGAAGACGATCAGAAACAGGAACAGGCCTTCCGGCTCGATGTGGCCGCGGACAGCGGTCCAGCCAAGCAGCGGCGGCATGGCCCCAGGGAACGCTCCAACAAAGGTCGAGATCGGCGAGATTTGCTTGAGCGGCGTGTAAAGCGCAAGGTATGCAACCGCGGTGGCAAAAGTCAGAACGCCGGTGATCACATTTGTTGTCAGAGCCAGAGCAACCGAGCCCAGCAGAATTGCCGTGCTTCCAGCAATCCAGCCGGTGAGCAGGTCCATGCGGCCCGCCGGCAAGGGACGATTGCGGGTGCGCTTCATCTGCGCATCGAGCTTGCGTTCCAGCACTTCATTGAGCGCCGCCGATCCCGCACAGGTCAGGCCGATGCCCCAAAGCGCATTGAGCAGATTCCAGGAGAACGTGGGAACGCCACTCTTTGCGGCTCCCATGTAGTAACCGGCCCATGCCGTCATCACGATCAGCGTGGTAACGCGGACCTTGAAAAGCTGCGCGTAATCGCCAATGAGCGAGTTCTTGCGGAGAACAACCGGCGCTGCAGAGGTGGCAGGTTCTTGTTCGGCGACCAACGTTTGTGCCCTGGTGCTCATGCGCGCGCCACCTCACGGCTGCCATCGAATGGAATCACAGCGGCAGCTTCACCGGTATGCCGGTAGGCTTGGATCGTCAGAATCACCGTGACCGCCAGAATCAGTGCGCCAACTCCGAGGTGCGCGACCGTGACTCCAACCAACGCGAGCGTCGGCTGGGCTTCATCCACACCCTGAACCACCCGGACCACATAGGCGCC
>JBAIYI010000598.1:0-11211 GCA_037915955.1 Terriglobales bacterium | reverse complement strand
CTCGGCCTCTTCTATGTAAACCGGACCGGTGAGTATGTGCCCGCCAGGGCCTTTATTCGTAACTTCCTTGTAGATGTCGCGCAGGCTCTGCTGTACCTGCTGTGGCGGAACTCCGGCCCGCTCCAGCCCATCAGGACTATTCGTGATCAGCGTCTCGAACTCCACCGTGTCGCCGCTGTGGATTCGCAGCACCGGCGTGGCCGCCGCGCTGTAGTAGCCCCACGCCACAGTCTTGGGCGTCGCTTTGAGAGTGTACTTCTGCGAAGCGTTGGGCTGCTGTGCAAAGAGGACTGCGGAAGACAAGATCAAGAACGCAAAAAGACGCATAGTTGTTCCCTCACGGAGCCAGCCATCCTTTCACACTTTTTGTTTCCTGAACAGTCAGCGCTACCGGCGCAGCACCATTCCTTCCGGATCGAGCAGGACCTGCTTCGTACCCGCAGGTGCATACAGAGTGAAGTTGGTATTCACGTCGTCCGCGAACACAAAATTCAGGAACCGCGACTTGCCTTGCGCGTCCACGGCGAAGATCGGGACCGCAGTCACCAGGTCTTTATCGCAGCGGCTTTGCCTGATGCTTCCGGTGATCTTGCTGCGAGAGCCCGAACTGCTGATCTTCACATCTTCCAGTGCGAGCTGCGGGATAGAAGCGCCGTTCACCCATGTATCAAAGAACCAGTCCAGTGAACGTTTGCTTTCATACGTGAGAGAAGCTGGCAGCACGGCTTCAAATGCGGCCTGAAGGTCGCCGGTCGAAATCTTGTGGCTGGGCGAACGGGCCAGCAGACCTTTCAGGGCGGAATAGAACAACGCGTCGTCCTTGCGACCGCTGGCCTGACGCAGCATGTTGCGAAGCATGTGTATCAGCCAGGTGCCACGGCCATAGAGTATGGGCTCGTATGCATTGGGGAAGCGCGATGAAGTGAGCCGCTGTCCAAGTGTAACCGGACCCGCGTCCGCCGTGATGCCGTTCGGTGTCTCGTGCAGAAGTTGTTCACGGTAATATTGCAGCGCTGTTCTCATCGCCGGTGGATCATTTTTCTCAAGCATCAACAAGGCGCTGTAATTGGCCAGTGCTTCAATGATCCATTCATCGCGATAGGAAACCCAATCCACCGCGTCACCCCACCACTGGTGACCGGTTTCATGGGCCAGCATAAGCCGGCTCAGCAGCAGGTCAGTATAGGGATCGTTAATTCCGGCAGCGCGCCTTTCATCAGCATCAAGAAAGGCCAGACTGGAGAGATAAATCAATCCCGGCCATGACTGGCTCAGCAAGCCGGGGATTTGCGTGACCTGAAGATCAGGATAGGGAAACTGGTCCAATTCACCGGCCATGAATTCCACCGCGGCTGCGGTTTTGCCGGCCAATTGCGTTACCTCGCGTGCCGGCTCCGGCTTGCGCCCTGTTCGAGCGGTTCGGGCGGCGAGGGATTCCTCCACTATTTTCGCGGCATAGGTATGGATGTTCACACCTGAAGTCTGCGCTGTGCCGATCTCAAACCTGCCCAGGTTGAAACCTGCTCGTGCAATTGGCTTCTGCGTGATGAAGCGGCTGGTGCGCCGGCCTCCTTTCTCCGTATCCGCAGCCGGTTTGCCGGTCGCCACCAGCGTCCAATCCGATGGGTAATCAAACGTGAGGTCAAAATTCGAGAACATGGGGCCGGCGTTGGGATACCAGGTACCGCGCGCTCCGACGTAAAGCAGTCCTCCGCCGGTATCAAACATCACCGGGCCGGAGTATTTGAAGCTGAGCCGCACCGGCCGGTCTTTTTCCAGGGCTGCGGGAAACATGATGCCGACCAGGTCATCGCCGCGACGGGCCAGATCGCTTCCGCTAACAGCTTCATTCTGGATCAGCTGCAACGGCTTGCCTTCCGTTCGCGCCTCTTCCACTTTCAAGTAGCGGGAAAGCTCCAGCACAAAGGTGCGCTGGCCGCTGCGATGCGGTACCAGAGTAAGATCGGCTTCAGCGCTGATCTGGCTCGGTGGCTCGGCGCTCACCCGGATTTTGTAGTCACGCAGCTCAAATCGCGGTGCAGCAGGCCAGCGGGCCACTCCGCTGCCACGCGTCTCATCTCGCATGGAACGCATGGGAAATGAAGTCCATACGTCATAGTAGGCGTTCTTGTCGCGTACGTTGGCCTGAGCAACGCTGATCTGTTCCGAAGCATTGCTATCGAGGAAGACATCAAAGATTCCCAGCGCGGTCCCGCCGACACGCATATGCAGGTAACGCAGAGCTGAGTCACCTGTATTCGTAAGCGCCTGTACAAGCGGCAAGGCATCACGAGGTGCTAAGGCGCGTGATGGTTCCTGCCAGCGACTGGTGAAGTCGCTGGCGTTTTCGTCCGGCGGAAGCGGGCGGAACCCCGGTTGCAGCTGGTCGACCAGCTTGTCGTCCACAAAACGCAAGTAGGCAGTGGTAAAGCGCTGTTCCAGAATGGCAGCGCCGGTAAATAAGGCCAGAGACGTTCGCTCGGCGCGATCAGGCGCAATCAGCAGCAGTTCGCCCTGACCTTCAAAGACCGCGCCTGTTACCCGGCCATCCATCGTCCGCATGAGCGCCAGAGTGCCGTCGCTCAGGGTGATGTGCAGATCTTCGCGATCAATCGAAACTTCGCGAACCAGGTGAACGTCCGCCGGATCAAAGGAGGGGTTCAACACCTGGCGTTGCAGTTCAAGGCCTTTCTCTGGCGAAGACTGCGGTACTGGGTTTTGCGCAACGGCAAAAACCGTGCAAAAGCTGCACCCGAGCAGTAGTACTTTCGTGAGCTGTGTAAAAAAAGAGCGCTTTAAACCCATGCCATAATGACCGTGAAAACGTGCGATTGATTATCCCATTTTGTTGTGCAGTGCTGCTGTCTGCTTCAGCAGATGCGGACACAATTGTGCTCAAGAGCGGCACTCGGATCGTGGTGGACTCTGTGCGGGAACAGAATGGGCGCGTGGAATACACCATTGGCGATAACACGCTGACCATTCCTAAATCGATTGTCGCGAGGGTGGAAACGGGGCCGCCTGCGAGTGCGACAAAAGCTTCTGCCGATTCTGAAATCACGGCTGAAGAATTGCCCGACCTTCGCGAACAACTCGCTGTGGAGGACAGCGTAATGCAACGCGTGATCCAGGGAGACAAGGTGAATGCTGCCGCACTGCGGGAGGTGGACAAAGCCGGTCCGCCGGGTCAGGCGGCTGCTGCTTATGCCATTGCCGCCAGCCTGGAACAGGGGAAGGGCGACTTCAAATCAGCAAGCGAGCATCTCCGCCGCGCAATCCAGCTCCTGCCTCATCATCCGGTTCTACTTGAAAACTATGCCGCCCTGCTGCTGCGTATGGGCAAATTCGAAGAAGCGCTGATGTATGCGGAACAGGCCGCCCATACGCCTCCACCTTCAGCCGAGGCCTACAGCATACTGGGATTTGCCTATTACAAGAACGATCGCAATCGGGAAGCGATTGCCGCGCTGAAGAAGGCCTTTCAGATGGCGCCAAGTGACAAGGTAAGGAGTCTGCTCGACCGAATCGAGCGTGAGTCACGCACCGAGGCCGAGTTTCACGAGCAGTCGAGCAGCCACTTCACTTTGCGCTATGAAGGTTCACAAACGGCTGACGCGCTTCGGCAGGAGATTCTTGACGCCCTGGAAGGCGACTACCGCGTCCTTCAAAACGAACTCGGCGCCTCACCCAACACTGTCTTTATTTCGCTCTACACGGACCAGGCATTCTTTGACGTGACCCAGGCGCCTGCGTGGTCAGCCGCGCTCAATGATGGCAAGATCCGCATTCCTATTTCCGGCGTGAAATCGGTCACGCCCGAGCTGGCAAGGGTTCTGCGCCACGAGCTTACGCATTCCTTCATCTCCTATATCACTCACAATCGCGTTCCGCAGTGGCTCAATGAAGGGGTAGCCACCATGGAGCAGGGAGTTGACATTGCTCCGTTTGGAGTGCGGCTGGCTTCGCTCTATTCGGCCGGACAACAGATCCCACTCAGCCAGTTGGAAGGCAATTTTGAGAGCTATAGTTCAGGCGAGGCCTCAGTTGCTTATGCTGAAAGCCTGGCTGCCACGCAGTACATTCGGGTGAACTACGGAATGCCGGCGCTCGCGGGCTTGCTGCAGCGGCTGGGAGAAGGACAGTCAGTGGAGACCGCCTTGCGCGCGACCATTCATTTCGGCTACGCCGATCTGGAAACGCAACTGGCCGCCTATCTAAAAAAAAACTACGGCACTTAGGACTTGCGGGCTCCAGAGACCCGGTCGACCAAAACTGGAACAAACCTTTACCCGTGTCAATCACATCTTCATAGGTTGTTTCTGTTAGCATTTCTGCCATGAAACGCCTGCTGACTATTGCCGGAATCATCGTCGGAGTGCTCGTGCTGATCGTTGTTCTGGTTCCGTTGTTCATCAACGTGGACAGCTTCCGGCCCGAGCTGGAGAAGACCCTTTCCACCTCGCTCAATCGGCAGGTGCAGATCGGAAAGCTAGACGCCTCGCTCTTTAGCGGCGGCGCTTCCGCCACGCAGATCACCATCAAAGACGATCCCGCATTCAACTCCGGGCCATTCCTTCAAGCCAGCTCGCTGAAGGTGGGCCTGCATCTGCTGCCATTGATCTTCTCCAAACGGCTTGAGGTCACCGGCATTACCGTGGACAAACCGGAGATTGTGCTGCTCAAGAACGCTGCCGGCAAATGGAACTTCTCCAGCATGGGCTCAAGCAGCCAAAAGCAGACGCAGCAGAGCAGCGGAAAGCCAATGGACGTCTCGGTGGACAAGTTCGAGATTACCAATGGAAAAATCCGCATTGGCCAGAGCAGCGGACATAAAGCCGGCCAGGAACGCGTTTACAACAACGTAAACCTCACGGCCAAAAATATTTCGACCACAAGCCAGATGCCGTTCACGCTCACGGCGGATACGCCGGGGGGAGGAGCACTGAAACTGGACGGCAACGCTGGGCCGCTCAACCAGCAGGATGCCGCGCGTACGCCACTGGACGCCAGCGTCTCTGTTCAGCACACAGATCTGGCGACCACCGGGTTGATCGATCCGAGTTCGGGCCTCGGGGGAAGCATTGACTTCGACGGGAAGCTTACGTCTGATGGCAAAATCTACCGATCAGAAGGCAAAGGTAAGGCCAGCAATTTGAAAGTTGTAAAGGGTGCTGCGCCGGCCAAGGCTCCAGTCTCGCTGGACTATCGCACCGACTTCAACCTGGATACGCAGGCAGGGAATCTCAATACAGCCATTCACACCGGCAACAGCACAGCTACTGCAGCCGGAACCCTGAATGCCAAAGGCGAGGACACGCTCGCCAACCTGAAGGTTCAGGGCCAAAACATGGCAGTGAACGATGTGGAAGCCTTGTTGCCGGCATTCGGCGTGGTGCTGCCCTCTGGCGCTTCGCTTCAGGGCGGATCCATCAACATGGATATGAACGCGGAAGGGCCGCTTGACCGCCTGGTGGTCACAGGTCCGCTGAAGATTTCTGAGACCCACCTTACCGGGTACGACCTCAGCTCCAAGCTCGGCGCACTGGCAGCCTTCAGCGGCATAAAGCCAACCACTGATACGCTGATTCAAACTGTAAGCGCGGCTTTGCACGTGGCACCAGAGGGAATTAAGGCAGACGACATAATTCTGGACGTTCCCTCGATTGGAAACCTGACGGGAAATGGAGTAATCGGGAGCAATAGCTCGCTTGATTTCAAGATGCTGCTGAAACTTTCCGGTCATGCCGGCAACGTACTGGGCCAGCTCACGAATATTTCGTCTCCCACTATTCAGAGTAAGGGCCTGCCCTTCCTGATTCAGGGCACCACCCAGAACCCCAAGTTCCTGCCGGCACTAGGCAACGAGCTCAAAAGCGGTTTAAAAGACACTCTGCTCGGGGCAGTGGGTGGCCAGAAGGGAACCCAGGATACGGGTCAACAGAAGCAGGATCTCAAGGGAGTGCTGGGCGGCCTGCTCGGCAAGGACAAAAAGAAAAAACCGTAGCCACATCGGGGCCGGAACTGTTTTCATAATCCAGCGCGGCCCAGACTGTTAGAATAGTTGCAATAAAGCCCATTCTGCGCGTTCTAACGCAAGAGAGCAGCACCTATTATGAAGAAGTCAATCCTGTTTTGCGCCGCCCTTCTGGCTGTGGCCGGCGCACTGCGCGCCGACAACATTGTGGACGAGATCATCGCCCGCGTGAATGACACGATCATCACCCGCTCTGAATTTGAAAAAGCCAAGCAGAGCAATCTTCAGGAACTGAAGCAGAACTTCCCGGAAGATTGGCAGACCCGCTGGGCGAAGGCGGAGAAGGACGTGCTGCGCGACATGATTGACCAGCAGCTTCTGCTGGAGCGCGGCAAGGAATTGGGCATCACCGGTGAAACCGAGACTGTGAAGCGCCTGAACCAGATGCGCCAGCAGATGAACCTGCCGGACATGGACGCACTGGAAACAGAAGCCCGCAAGCAGGGTGTCTCATTCGCTGATTTCAAAGAGCAGATCAGGATCGGCATTGTGGCGCAGCAGGTGGTTGGCCAGGAGGTGGGCGGCAAGCTGCACATTACCAACGAGGAAGTCCAGGAGTTCTACGACAAGCACCAGAAAGATCTGGAAGGACCGGAAGAGATCAGCCTGAACGAGATCATGGTTTCCACTCAGCCTTCCAAACAGAACGTCGAAAGCAAGGACAGCAAGGACGCCGCAGCCCAGGACAAGCCGTTGCCGGAGGATCCGGCCAAAGTCGCGCAGGCAGAAGCCAAGGCCAAAGCGTTGGTGGCCCAGCTCGATAAAGGCGCAAAATTCGAAGATCTGGCCAAGCAGTTTTCTGATGGGCAGACCGCTGCCCAGGGTGGCCCGCTGGGCACTTTCAAGCGCGGCGAACTGGCCAAAGAGCTGGAAGACAAGACGTTCTCCCTTAAACCGGGCCAGCATACTGAGCCCATCCGCACCAAACAGGGGTTCATTATCCTGAAGGTGAATCAGCATCGCTCGGCAGGAGTTCCGCCTCTGAAGGAAGTTGACGAGCGCATTCGCGAGGCTATCTACCAGCAGAAGCTTGAACCCGCGGCCCGTGCCTATCTAAACAAGCTGCGCGACCAGGCTTACATTGACGTAAAACCGGGATTCGCTGATACCGGTTCAACCGGCTACACTGGGAATAAACCGGTGATACTGGCCCAGAATGGCGATCCTAACGCCAAACAGGGCCAGACCGGATTGAAAAAGAAAAAGCACTTCCTGTTTTTCTAGACCGGCTTTGCGTACTTAGATCGCTTTACCTTAGCTTTCCAACCTGCGGGTATTCTGGCGCGTCATAGTTCACAGAATGGACCTGAAGGACTGGATTGCCACAGTCGCCAACTTTGCGGTCATCGCCGGGCTTATTTCTTACGGTTACACGCTCTTCGCCGAGTATCACGCTACCGGACGCTGGGCCAAGAACGTAACCGGGCTGCTGGCGGGAACAGGCATGATGGCGCTGGCTGCGGCCATGCTGCTTACTCCACGCAATGCCCAGGTCTTCGTCCGTCTGGCCGAAACCGGTATTTCCCGGGTTTTCCTGTTTATCAGCAGTGCTCTCTTGCTCGCGGCAATCGCCGCTTTCGGCATCATCAACTACTCAAGGCCGTTGCGCCTGTGGCATGAACGCCGGATTGAAAGGGCCCTGCGCCGTGAACTTCCCAAGATCCCGTAGACAGGAGGACGGCGGCGCAGAAAAAGTGCTGCGCTGGCCCAATTCGCGTGTCCCTGTCCCTCCCGAGCGGGGTGGCATCTTCTCTCGTCTGGTTCCCGGAATGGTTACCGGCGCGGCAGATGTGGATCCGGCACTGGTACTCACGGCCACGGTTGCCGGCGCCACCTACCATTACTCGCTGCTCTGGTCCGTCCTGCTCTGCATCCCTGTTCTGTTCTCAGTGTTCGCGGTTTCGGCACGGATCGGTTTCGAAACTCGCAAGGGACTCGTTGACCTGCTGCGTGGGAGTTATGGGCATTCGCTGGCGATTGGTTGCGCCGCGCTGATCGTGCTAATCAACATGGCCATGATTGTGGCTGACCTCATGGCTGTGACTGACGCCTTTTCGATCATATTGGGCCTGCCGCGGATGTTTTTCATCGCCGCAGTGGTGTTTTCGATCTGGTATGTCCTGATCTTCCGCGACTATCGCAAGATCACTCAAGCCCTGGTGATGCTGTCTCTGCCGCTCTTCATCTATGTTGCAGCGGCAGTTCTGGCGCGTCCTGATTGGGGCCAGGTGATTAGTCATTCCATTTTTCCTCGCATACCCCGAGGTGCTGACTACCCCGAGGCAGTAGTTGCGATTCTGGGCTCGCTACTGACTCCGTACGTTCTTGTATGGCAGACCAGCTCTCGGCGTGAAGCTGCCCTGGCCGGTGGCGGCACTCCCGGTGAAGCGGAGCATCGGGCGGGGACCGTGGTCACCACCGTGCTCTGCTACTCGATCATGGTGGCGGCGGCCACGGTATTCCGCTCGCCCATCGCCGGCGAACTCACCACCCGTACGGCTGCTTCCGCTCTTGCTCCCGCGGTAGGAGTGTTGGGTACCACGCTTTTTGCTCTGGGGATCATCGGCGCAGGTCTGGTCGCTCTACCGGTGCTGGTGGCTTCCATGTGCTACAGCGTTTCAGAGGCATTGGGCTGGCGCAGCGGACTGAATGAAAACCCGTGGGAGGCCGTCCGCTTTTACGTTCTGATCTCAGGGGCAATGGTGGTAGCCGCCAGCCTGAATTTCATCCGGATGAATCCGGTAAAGGCGCTCTACTGGTCCCAGGTCCTGGCCGGAGCACTCACCGTGCCTATTCTGGTTTTCATCCTGATGGTCTCGAACGATCGCCGCGTTATGCGCACCACGAATAGTTGGTGGCAGAACTTCTGGATCGGCGCCGCCAGCGGTGCCATCATTTCCGCCGGCTTGATTGTGCTGTGGTGGAAGATGTTGAGCTGAGTTTCGCCCTATTGCCCATCAGGAGTTACTGATTACAATAGCGGCCTATGTACCGCATCGCAGCCGCAGCCATCCTGCTCACAGCCTCTCTTGCCTGGGGACAGCAAGGCAACCCCGTTGATGTTTCCGCCGAGCCCCATCACCATCTGGTGCTCGATAACCTGTTTGTGAAAGCCTATTCCGTCCAGGTGGCGCCCAAAGACTCGACCCTGATGCATCGCCACGCCAAGGACTACCTGAGCATTGCCGTGGGTGATTCGGAAATCCAGAACACCAAGCAAGGTGCGCAGCCGGTCACCGTGAAGTTCAAAGATGGGGACACCCGCTACACGCCGGGCGGCCTGGTTCATGCCGTTGCTGATTCCACTGCCGCGCCTTTTAACAATGTCACCATCGAGCTTTTGCAGCCGACCACCAACCAGAAGAACTGCACGGAGTCCTGCACCATTCCGATCAAGTGTGAGGGAAACACCCCTTGCGCCACCGCCACCAAGATCATGACGGCCGACCAGTGGTCAGTCACTCAGATCACGGTTCCGCCGGGCGGCCTTTATCCGCAGCATACGCATCTGGCAAATTTTCTGGTGATTGCGCTTACCGATAGCGACATGATGGTCAAGAATCAGGACGGCCCGGAAAAGGCCATGAAAGACACAGTAGGCCATATGACCTGGCATAACCCCGAAGTGCATACGGTCCGCAATGCCGGCAAAACCCCG
Source organism: Terriglobales bacterium (assembly GCA_037915955.1). Classification (GTDB taxonomy): domain Bacteria; phylum Acidobacteriota; class Terriglobia; order Terriglobales; family Acidobacteriaceae; genus Angelobacter. The sequence continues at coordinate 1,519 of JBAIYI010000598.1, read as the reverse complement.
GCCAAGGTGATTGTGCTTGAATTCCGGGGACGTCCTTCAGGCGAAGGCTCGGAGTCCATGGGGCCGGAAAAGCCGGGCGAGCACAAGCCACACGATCACCACTGATCGTCAACACATCCCCTAATTGCACCTCTTTCGCAGCACCACAGGCCGGCTGGTTCATGGCTTGTGGTGCTCGCGAATCCACAGGCGCAAGGGCCTTTCCTGCTTGCGGCTCTCGATCAGTATTCCTACAATTACTTGTATATGCGTAGCTCCCGGATGGTGGGGGTGTTGTTGCTGTGGTCTATTGCCACTCTGGCGCAGCAGCCGCCCGTACCCATAACTTCTGAGCCGAGCCATCATCTGGTTATTGAGAACCAGTATGTGCGCGTTTTCGATGTCACGGTCGCTCCCAAAGCTACAACTCTGGTCCACCAGCATGATCACGATTACATTTTCGTGACGCTGGGCGACTCCGACGTTGTAAGTGCTCGAACCGGGGCTAAGCCCGTCGCGCTGAAGCTCAAGGACGGTGAAACCCGCTTCACGCCGGGTAATTTTTCCCATGCAGCGATCAACAACAGCGACCAGCCGTTCCATAACATCACGATTGAGCTGCTGAAGCCATCCAGCAATGTGAAATCCTGCGGCGATTGCCGTCCCGCACCGCTTTGCCCCTCTGGCCCGTGCGCCACCATCGACGAACCCACGGTTTCTGACCAATGGATCGTCTCATCGGTCACGATGCGTCCGGGAGCGGCTTTAAAAAACACGCGTCCTGGTCCGGTTCTGCTTGTGGCCGTCAGCGATGTTGATCTGGTGGGTGACACTCAGGGAACACAATCCGTGAAGCTGCAGGCCGGCAAATACGCCTGGATCACTGAGTGGGCGGGAATTCTGCAGAATCGCACGGATCAGCCTGCCCGCTACGTGATCTTGGAATTCAAAGAGGGGGCCCGATGAGCGCCGGCGATACCACGGTCATCCTTCCCCCGGATTCCCCTGAAGCCCGCGAATACAATCGCACGAAGCGCTGGCTGGAGATTGGCGACCTGGGTGCCAGCCTGGGCTTTCTGGTGCTGCTGCTCGTCACCGGCTGGACCAATTCCCTGCGTGACTTCGCGACCCGCATGTCGCCTGAGCATTACTGGTTGCGGCTCTTCTATTACGTTCTCTTTCTCAGCATCTTCAGCAAGATCCTGGGCTTCGGGCTCGATTTTTACGGCTTCCGACTGGAGCATCGCTTCAACCTGAGCAACCAGCGACTGGGATCATGGCTGAAAGACCAGCTTAAGGGATGGGTGCTGGGTCTGGTGATCGCTACCGTCTTGTGCGAGATCGTCTATGCCCTGATCCGCACCTCACCCGAGCACTGGTGGATTTTCGCCTGGCTGATCTTTATTGCGCTGTTCGTGCTCGTGGCCCAGCTTGCTCCCGTGTTGCTGTTCCCGCTGTTCTATAAGTTCGTTCCGTTGCAGAACGACGAACTGAAGCAGCGGCTGGTGCGGCTGGGTGAGCGGGCGGGGACGCGCATCCG
>JBAIYI010000649.1:0-11664 GCA_037915955.1 Terriglobales bacterium | reverse complement strand
ACTGAGTTGAAGAGTTCCTGCTTCTCAGAGTCGCTCAGTTTCTTGCCACCACGTTCGAGTTGCTTGATCTTAATCTCCACCAGCGTGCCCGCGGCAGAGGATCCGCTCATCACCGCATAACGTGCCGTGGGCCAGGCGAAAACAAATTTCGGATCGTAAGCTTTGCCGCACATGGCATAGTGCCCCGCCCCGAAAGAGCCGCCGATAATCACCGTGATCTTTGGGACCACAGAGTTGGAAACCGCATTCACCATCTTGGCGCCGGCCTTGATGATGCCGCTCCACTCGGCGTCGCGGCCCACCATGAAGCCATTCACGTCATGCATGAACACGAGCGGCACCAGATTCTGGTTGCAATCCATGATGAAGCGTGCGGCCTTCTCGGCGCTTTCGGTGTAGATCACGCGGCCGAACTCCACGCGCTTCTCTCCCGAATGAGGATCAGTCTGCTGCACCGGCAAAGCCTGATTGGCTACGATCCCTACTGCAAAACCGCCGATGCGGGCCATTCCGCACACCACCGTCTTGCCGTATTCGGCTTTGTATTCGTCGAATCTCCCGCCATCCACAACGCGGGCAATGATCTCTTTCACGTCGTACGGACGCATGCCATCAGATTCGAAGATTCCGTAGATCTCTTCGGCGGAATACGCAGGCGCCTCTGCTTTAACGCGATCAAACCGCGCTCCTGGCTTGTGCCCCAGCTTGCTCACAATCGAGCGGATACGTTCGATGCAGATGTGGTCATTGGCTTCGCGATAATCAATCGTCCCGGCGATCTGTGCATGCATCTGCGCGCCGCCCAGCTCTTCCGCTGAATACTTCGCCCCGATGGCCGCCTGCACCAGCGCCGGCCCGGCAAGGAACAGGCCGCTGCCCTCGGTCATGAGGATGGTATCGCACATCACCGGCAGATACGCTCCACCGGCAACACACATTCCCATGATTGCCGTGATTTGCGGAATGCCCATCGCGGACATCACGGCATTGTTGCGAAAGACCCGGCCAAAATCGTCCGTATCCGGAAAGACGTCTTCTTGTAGTGGCAAGAACACGCCGGCGGAATCCACCAGGTAGATCGTGGGAATGTGGTTTTCAATCGCGATGTTCTGCGCGCGTATAACCTTCTTCGCCGTCATGGGGAAGAATGCGCCGGCCTTCACCGTGGCATCGTTCACGATCAGCATGAAGAGGCGGCCGTGAATCCGCGCCAGCCCGGTGACCACTCCGGCGGAAGGCGCGCCGCCCCACTCTTCGTACATCTCATATGCGGCATACAGCCCGAGCTCAAAGAACTTGCTGTCGCGATCAATGAGCAGATCGATGCGTTCGCGCGCGGTGAGCCGTTTTTTGCTGTGTTGCGAGTCAATAGCCTTTTCGCCGCCGCCCTGGCGAATCTGCTCTTCTTCGGTTCGAATCGCAGCCACCAGTTCAGCCATGCTGCGCATGTTCTTCTCATAGCGGGCGGAAGTCGCATCAATCTTGCTGTGGATCTTGTTGGACAGTTCAGGCATGGAGGTTAGGGCAAACTTGTTAGGTTAAATGAGACGGGGAAGGGCGGGCAAACCGGGTTGAAGTCCGTGATACTCGATGAAGTACGAGGCGTCAGAAATGCTCTTGCGGCGTGTGCGGAAAGCATCCGGTAGACGGTTGCGCCTCCAGCACGGCATGCAGCGAATGAGTTGACTTCTCAATTGCATATGATCAAATCGGATGACCGTGAAAGAAGTTTCCATCTCGGAATTCAAGGCCAGCTGTGCTGCTCTCCTCGAACAGGTCCGCCGGACAAAAAAGCCATACGGATCACACGTTTTGGTAAACCCCTGGCTGCTGTTGTCCCAGCTCCAGCCACAATACGGAGGGGTAGCCGGCTGGGTTCAATGAAAGGTCGCATGGAAATTCGCGGCGATATCGGTTCACCGGCCACGAGTTCAGATCAATGGGAGGTCTTGCGCGATTAGTTCCGGTACCTAACTGTTAGCGCCCCCTCTCTCTATTTGCTTCAGCGCTTCTGCTAACGGGTCATCACTGACTCGCCCCACCAGCCCAATCCTCAACGCTTCTTCGGCGCCCACCTTCTCCGCCATCAAAAACATTCGCAACGCACGAGGTTTTCCGATCAGGCGAGGCAGCCGCTGCGTGCCGCCCCAGCCGGTGATGAGGCCCAGGGAAGCGCCACGGTGTCCGAACACTGCGTTGGGCGCGGCGATGCGATAATCACAGGCGAGCGCCAGGTCCATTCCGCCGCCCATGCAGTAGCCACGGATGGCGGCAATAACCGGAACGGGAAAGCCGTCAATCAAATTCATCACTTGCTGGCCTAGATGGGAAAACTTGTACGCCTCAGGCCCCGTCAGACGGGAAATCTCATTCAGATCAGCGCCGGCGGAAAAGAACCGGCCATTGCCTGTAATGATGACGGAGCTGATCTGCCCAGCTTCTGCTTCGCTCCGCAGCTTCTGGAATACCTCCAGCAATGCACGGATTACGTCGATAGCCAGTATGTTTGTTCCATCGGCAGAGGCGAGCGTGAGAAGGGCAGTTCGCTCGTGACGAGAGAGAATGATCGGCTCGGAAGCGGTCGGCATCTGGAAGTAACAAAATGAGTGACAAGTCTAAACTATGACGTTAAGGCGGTCGGCTCAGATGGCGGCCTGAAAGCAGACGTAACGTGGCTCAGTAAAAGTCGCTGCAACTCAGAAAGAATCCGCACGTCTTGCATACGACCTTGCAGCGCGACTCGCGCATCTGTGAGCCGCAGTTCGGGCAGTAGGACGCCAGATTCGTAGAAGCCGGGCGCGCCGGTTCAGCAGGCGTCTGCGTTGCAGGAGTTTCATCTTTCATCATCGCGTTGTGCAGTTTAACCCGAACAAAGCAAAGCTGTAGCAGGAAATTCAGAGCTGAAGCCAACTGCACAAGCCGTGCTCACATCTCATCGGCTGTCGCTCCTGAATACCTCGGCGGCGCTGGGGACACCACGCTTGTGCAGATTACCGTCTTTGGCCTGACAATCTCTTCTTCCTGGGGCAATGGACACGCCACTCCGTATCGCGCCATCCTCAAGGCGCTGCATGCCATGGGGCACGAAATTCATTTCTTGGAGAAAGACGTTCCCTACTACAGGATCCGGCGCGACTTTGACCAGTGCGACTACTGCCGGCTCGTGCTCTATGACGACTGGTCCGTTGTCCGACGGCAGGCGATCGACTGCGCAAAGGCTTCGGATGTGGTGATCACCGCCAGCTACCTTCCCGAAGGCCAGCGGATCAATGATGATGTTCTGGATCTGAGCGGTCCTCTCAAGGTCTACTACGACCTGGATACACCGGTTTCATTGCGAAATCTTGAGAACGGCGGTGTGGAGTACATTCGCGCAGACCAGTTCGCGGAATTCGACCTTGTGCTTTCGTTCACCGGCGGCAAGGGGCTGGAAGAACTCGAGCAGCGTTATCAGGCGCGGATGGCGCGCGCACTCTACGGATGCGTTGATCCCGACGACTACCGCCGGGTTCCCGTCTCTCCTGAATTCGCATGCGATCTCAGCTACATGGGTACCTACGCTGCGGACCGTCAGCAAAAGCTCGATGAGCTTTTCCTGGAACCTTGCCGCCGTCATCCGGAGAGGCAGTTCCTTCTCGCCGGCTCCATGTATCCGTGGGGATGGCAATGGCCGTTGAATGTCCGCAGGATGGAGCATATTGCTCCCTGTGACCATCCACGCTTCTACTCCTCTTCGCGGCTTACGCTCAACATAACGCGCGCAGAAATGGCGCGATGGGGATGGTGCCCGTCGGGACGTTTCTTTGAGGCAGCGGCCTGCGGCACGCCTGTGATTACTGACTGGTGGGAAGGCCTCGATCAGTTCTTTGAGCCGTGGAACGAAATTCGCGTGGTCCGGAGCCCCGAAGAGGTGGAGCGTGCGCTGGAACTCCCAACTGCTGAATTCGACCAGATGGCCCGCCGCGCCCGGCAGCGAACGCTGGACCAGCACACCGGAACGGTCCGCGCGCGGCAGCTATTGGCGTACCTGGAGGAGGTGCGAGCGGGCGCATCTAATCTCAGCAGTGAGGTAGTACGATGATCGGCATTATCCCGGCGGCCGGTGCAGGACAGCGCATTCAACCTCTTGGCTGCTCCAAGGAACTTCTGCCCGTGGGCTCACGCCTGGTGGAAAGCATCGAGCGCCCGAAGGCGGTTTCCGAATATCTGGTGGAACGCATGATCGCCGCCGGCGCCGAGCAAATTTGCATGGTGATCTCGCCGGAGAAAACCGATATCGTCCGCTACTATGCCGAGCGCAACTACGCGGCGGAAATCTTCTACGTAGTGCAGCATCATCCTCAGGGACTCTGCGATGCTCTTTTCCGTGCTGAACCGTTCGCCCGCCAGCACGAGAAAGTCCTGATCGGCCTCCCGGACACCATCTGGTTCCCGGAAAACGCCTATTTGCCCGCCATCGAACTGGACCGCTCTGATGTGGACCTGGTCCTGTTCCCTGTCGATAATCCCACGGTATTCGATGCCGTGGTATGCGATGAACTGGGCTTCGTGCGAGAAGTACAGGTCAAGCGCAAAGACGCAGCTTCCAACTGGGTCTGGGGAGCAGTAACGGCGCGTGGGGAATCATTCCATCGGCTGAAGCTTTTGTGGGAGGCGCGCCACCGTTCTGATGAATATCTCGGTGACCTGTTGAACGCCTTCATCGCTGCCGGCAACGTGGTGCGCGGCCGCGCCTGCGGCGAGCTCTACATGGACGTGGGAACGCTGGAAGGTTATCGAACAGCGCAAGACTATCTGCGCCACAGAACAAGGGCTTTGCGAGCGGCTTGAATCTTCCTTGAAGTTAGGCGTTGGCGCGGAGAATATCGCGGATTTCGCGGTTGATCTTGGCGCAGTCGCGTGTCGCCTTATCGATCAGTTCTGACCATTTCTTGGCGTTCTCATCCAGGTTCATCTGCGCCAGCAGGTAAGAAGCCTGCATGATGGTCTCGATCGAATTGCTCAAGTCGTGCGCCAGGGCCCTAAGTTTGGTATTGATTTCAGCGGGGATCTTTGCTGTGCTCTCCATTTTCGGTTGCGCACTCATCTGTGCCCTTCCCAGAGCCAAGGGACTCTTAGGTCATCTTATGTTGGCCCCCTATTTGGACGCAAACTGCTGCCAAATAGTTTCCTTGCACCACGTTAGCTGCTCTATTCCTTCCTGACAATTCCCCGGCGCCTTAATCTCGCCCACGTCATTTTCGTTTAATCCCGCTAAGGTGAAACTCCGCCAATATTAAGGAGCTTCACGGGGCAGGATTAAGACGCGGCTGCCCTACAATCCGCCCACTTGTAGCACTCCATGCGGGAGGGAGGCTCCTCGAGCTTCCGGGATTCTGACCAATTTAGGGCTCATAACGTCGTCCCCCAGGCGACGCGAGGCCAGGGGGATCCATGCGTTTTCGCTACATTTTTCTCGCGTTTCTCGCAATCTTTTTGAGCTTCAACGCTTTTGCCAGCATGCACTTCAAAGCCACAACCACGCTTTCTGCTGAGACCGCCAACAATACCAGCGCGGCGGATTCCTTTACCGCGCAGACCAACGGCAATGCCGGAGCAGGCAATGTGAGCAAAGCGCCGCTCCGCAATCTGCTTTACCCCGGATCCACGGCAAAGGTTTACGTCCATTTCATGCCCTGGTTCGGGGGGACCGATCACATGAACGTCGGTTACATATCCGACGATGTGGCGCAAGTCCAGAAGCAGGTGAATGACATGGCGAGCCGTGGCGTGGATGGCGCCATTGTTGACTGGTACGGGCGCGGCACCTTCAACAAGAATTACGTGACGTATGACCAGGCGACCCAGCTGGTGATGCAACAGGCGCAATTGCATCCGGGGTTCGTCTTCGCGATTACCTATGATGGCGGCGCTCTCCGGACCTGCGCAGCCACCGTGGGCTGCGATGTCACGCAGACCATGATCGATGACCTGAATTACGTCGCCACAACGTATGAAGGTTCATCGGCCTACTTGTGGTCAGGCGGCAGGCCCGTCATCTACTTCTTTGGCCAGGAGGCTTACACCATTGACTGGACGCGCGTCCGCGTTGGTGTAGCGAACAATCCGCTTTTCATCTTCCGTAACTCTGGTGGATTTACGTCGGCCCAGAGCGGCGGCGCCTTCTCCTGGCTGGCTCCCGAAACGGTCACCGCAACCAATCCCATTGGTCTGAATTATCTCGACAACTGGTACAAGACGGCGCTGGCGAATCCCACCGCTTACGCCACGGGTTCGAGTTACAAGGGCTTCAATGACACGCTGGCAGCGTGGGGCACGGGCCGGATCATCCCGCAGCAGTGCGGCCAAACCTGGCTACAGACGTTTGCCGAAGCCGGAAAGTATTACTCCATCACGAACCAGTTGCTGGGCATCCAGATCGTGACCTGGAACGATTACGAAGAAGGCTCGGAAATTGAAACCGGCATCGACAACTGCGTAGCTGTGACGCCTTCTGCCACGGGCACTGTGGCAAGTTGGACAATCTCAGGGCAGCAGAACACAATCGACCATTTCTCTATTTTCATTTCGCAGGACGGTCAGAACCTGATGTGGCTTGCCGATGCGGCAGCCAGCGCGCGCAGCCTTGATCTGGCGCAATTCAGCCTCGACTCCGGCAATTATCTGGTGTTCGTGAACGCGGTCGGCGCGCCCTCCATGACCAACAAGATGTCGGCGAGCGCGCAAATCACCATCCCCAACCAGCCCCCGGTCGCCGCTCTCTCCGTCACTCCAACGTCTGGGACGGCTCCGGTTACGGTCACAGCATCTACCGCTGCGTCCACAGATGTGGATGGCACAATCGCCTCCAGTTCCATCAACTTTGGCGACGGCTCAGCTGCGGTGGCCGGACCGAGCGCTTCTCACATCTATTCCGCCGCCGGCACATATATGATCACGGCGACGGTGACGGACAACCTGGGTGCCAGCTCTTCCACCAGCACAACAGTTTCCCTAACTTCGGCAAACTTGCCGCCGATTGCGTCCTTGAGCGTCTCGCCCACAACCGCCTACGGGCCTGTAACGGTGAGTGCCAGTACCGCGGGCTCTTCTGATCCTGACGGTACCGTCGTCTCCAGCACAATCGACTTCGGCGACGGGACGAGTGCACCTGGGCCAGCCGCAAGTCACACTTATAGTGCAGCCGGAAGCTACACCGTTGTTGCGACCGTAACTGACAACTCCGGCGCCAGTTCGTCCACTTCTGCAAGCATCACGGTTAAGGCACCGGAAGTAATCGTAAGCAGTCCGACGTCCAGCAGCACCTCTTCACCCATTCATGTGGTGGCAACCGGATTTTCCGGATTCACCGTGACAGCTATGCAGATCTATCTGGACGGCACGCTTGTCTACCAGGTCAGCGCAGCGAGCCTGGATACGACGATTGCGGCGGCATCCGGTACGCACAGCATGACCGTTAAAGGCTGGGACAGCGGTGGCCGGAACTTCTCAAAATCAATGTCGCTGAGCGTCACGAGCCCGAACCAGCCGCCGGTTGCCGCCCTGAGCCTGAACTCAACGTCACTGCTGGTTGGCGGCTCAGTCACGGCGAGCACCATATCATCTTCTGATCCCGACGGCTCGATTGTGTCTAGCCAGATCGATTTCGGCGATGGAACTGTGCTTAGCGGAACTTCGGTGACGCATCAGTTCAAGATTGCGGGCACTTTCACGGTTAAAGCGACGGTGACTGATAACAGCGGGGCAAGCTCCAGCACGAGCCAAACCGTGATAGTTAACCCTCAATTTGTGACGATTACAAGCCCGACTTTCACCACCACAACCAATAACTCAGTCACGATCAGCGGTACGGGCTTTTCCGGCTATGGAGTGACGAAGATGCAGGTCTATATAGACGGCCAATTGCGAGCCCAAACCTCAAGCTCAACCATCAGCACTAACCAGTCCATAGGCAAGGGAACGCACAATATCACCGTACAGAGCGTGGACAAATCAGGAGCGACGTTTAAAAAATCGATGTCGTTAACCCGCAACTAAGAAGCGGAGCGTTCAGCCTTCCCACACGAAGGCATCAAACTTTCGCCGGGTGGTGAAGCCAAGTTTGCGATAGAGCTCCACCGCCTTGCGATTGGCCTCTGTCACCGTAAGGCTCAGCGCAGAGAAGTTACGGGTGCGCAGTTCCTGGGTGCACAGCCCCATCAACGATTCGCCGATGTGACGGCCACGATACTCCGGCAGCACGCAGACCTGGGTAACGTGGCCAACATCTTCACGCACCCGCGAACACAGCAGCAACCCGGCGATGGACCGCGTGGGCTTATGAATCGCCACAAAAGACGCGTTCCCGTCAAAAATGCCGCAGCCGGGAAAACGGACAATGTGGTTGAGGAATCGCAGAGACCCGTTCAAGCTGCGGTATTGATCGTTAATTTCTGAGTCCACGTGATTCCGGTACGCCGTGGTGATCACTGCGGCGGCCGGCTGGAAGTCTCCCTCCATCCAGCGGCGATATTCAATCTCCGGCTGCTGGATGATGTGCGGGCGTTGCGAAAGCGCAAACGGCAATACCATGAAGAGCCGCGGAAACTGCCGGAACCCTTCTGAAAGAAATGGGCCGCTCAGCGCTCCGCTTTCGTGCGTAAGCAGCTGCGCCTCAATGCGATGCACTCCGGGCGAGCGTTGCAGTGTCTCGATGACGTGGACGCTCAGGCGACGTTCAACGGTGTCGTTCGGCAGCCGGATGGAATTATCCGCATAAAGGTCCCCGATCACACCTTTACTGCCTTCGTAAACGAAGAAGGCGTACCCGCCCACATGGCTGCCTTCAACGGCGGCATAGCCGGGAAGAATCTTGGAATCCACGTAGCGCAGGATCATCTCCGCGGAAGAGCGGTAGTCCCACGACATTAGTTCTGCCCAAAGCTGGGTCTCACGCTCCAGCAGTGGACGGAGTTGCTGCGAACTGAAATGTCTCAGGTCGAGGATTTCCACGCCAAATGGTTGATGCGCTCGGGGTGTCTCGATCGGGGTATGCAGGCCCATGTCAACTTCCCTGCCCGATTTAACTTTACGCCAAAACGGGAGTGACTTAGAAGTCTAGCCGGGTGCATTCGGTTCCGCCAGTCCCCCTAAACCCTGAGGAACCAAGCCAGTAAGAAGAAACGCAAAAGTAACGTCACTTTCTGAACGTGACGCGGAAAAACTCCAGATGCTGTGGGGGGAAATCTCCCATTCGCGAGACTGCTCCCTGGGTGATCAGCGCTTGTACGGCCTCTAGGCTTCCCTGCTTCGCGATCACAATATGATCGAAGCCGGGTACGCCATCGCGTTCGTAACGCGGGACCGGCTGGTTGCGATAGAAGTTCAGCCCGTACTCCACATCGCGCCGGGCCTGAAAAACCGCCACCGGAGAATTCCCAGCTCCCAGTTGATTCAGGTGCACATTGATATCCCGCGAAGATTGCGTTTCATCAATGGTTAAACCGTTCAATCGCAAAAGCAGCATCAACCCGAGGACTACCGGGACGGCGGTTACAAAGCGGAGCACGCGCAGCCCGGACTTCCGAACATAGAGAAGCACCAGTATGGCAATCACGCCCGCGCTGACCGCGGTGATGTAACGAGCCGGCATGGGGATGGGCTCCTTCATCATCGAGAACGGCGCCACCAGGGCGCCGGCCATCAGAATGCCGCAGATCAGCGAATGCAGCATCAGCTTCAGGCGTGAAATTCCTGCCCGATGCAGATATATCGCCGTCAGAATCGCGGCCGGAGGGATTGAGGGCAGGATATATCCCGGGAGCTTTGACCGCGAGATGCTGAAAAAGATGATCGGGACCAGGATCCACACTACGAGAAAGCTGTTCAGGCCATCGTCCTTTTCAACCGGATCGGCGACCGCGGCTTCAGAAACGCGCCGATCAGTCCAAGCGGTGCGAACTGCTTCCACCAGCCCCGGCACGGTGAAGACCACCCACGGCAAAACCATGAGCAGAAAAACCGGAATGTAATACCAGAACGGCTGCGAGTGCTGGTAAAGGTTGGTGCCAAAGCGCTCCAGATTGTGTTGCAGGAAAAACGTACGGAAGAACTGTGTCGCCCTCCGCTGCACCAGGACGTACCACGGCAGGCTGATCAGGAAAAACAGCCCGAACCCAGGTAGCCAGAGACTTTGCAGGAAACTTTCACCTTCGTGCCTCAGCCAGCAATAAGCGCCTACAATGAGCAGCGCGAATACCGGCGCTACTGGGCCCTTGGCAAGGGCTGCGATCGCCAGCAGCACGAAGAAAACCGCCAGCCATAATTTCTTTCCGGATTGCCTCCACGTCCACCATGCGAGCAGAGCAAGGCAGAACGGCGCTGAGAGCTGCATGTCAGTGGAAGCTCCGCGGGCGAAACCGATAATTCCGGCCATGGTCACCGCGATCAGGGCGCCATCCAGTTCGGTTCCCTCGCGGAAGCGCCGCAAAAACGCAAAAATCGCAAGCACCAGCACGGTAGCAAACAGAGCCGATGGCACGCGGGCTGCCCAGTCCCGCACGCCGAAAAGCCGGTAAGAGATCATCTCTCCCCAGTACAAAAGCACTGGTTTCTCCAGCCATGGCTGGCCGTTGATGGTCGGCAGTACCCAGTCATGGCGGGCCAGCATCTCCCGTCCGATCTGCGCGTAACGAGGCTCATCGGCGCCCACCAGCCCGAATGCGCCAAGTCCGAAAAAGAAGCAGAACAGGCAGACACCAACGACAACCGCGAGTTGCAGGACTGTCAGGCGCGTGCGGTCAGTCATGCGGACAACTCATCCTCAAGTGGCAATAAATTACTGGCTGAGCCACGGTAGAAGTTGTTTTTCATTGTTGCCTCAAAATGGGCTTACTGGACGTGCGGAACCTGGTTACGAAGCTGACTCAGGACGCGTTCCGCGGCTGCGCGGACCGGCCCTTCAACAGAAAAGCCCGACGCACACTCGTGTCCGCCTCCGCCGAATTGTTCCGCGATGGTTGCGACGTTGATGGCGCCCTTGCTGCGCACGCTTACCCGCACGCGGTTGTTCGCCACTTCGCGAAAGAATACCGCTACCTCAATTCCGGCAATGCCGAGCGCGTAATTGACGAGGCCTTCGCAGTCTTCTTCCAGAGCCTGACACCGATCCATGTCATCTCGCGTGACTGACATCCAGGCAATGGAGTCTTCACGATGCAATCCGGAAAGAGCAACGCCGAGCAACCTCATCTTCGAAAGCGGGCTGGAAAAATAAATATTCTGCGCGATGTGCGCCGGATCCGCGCCGCGCTCCACCAGCGTTTTCGCCAGTTCAAAGGTGTGAGCGTTGGTGGGCGAGTAGCAGAATGACCCTGTATCTGTGAGCACGGCCGCGTAAAGACACGTCGCAATTTCCGCAGTGATCGTCACGCCGGCAGACAGGGCCAGCCGGTAAACCATCTCTCCCACCGCCGAGGCCGTGGGATCGATCCAGTTCACGTTGGCAAACTGTTTGGAAGCGGCGTGGTGATCGATATTGATCAGGAACTTGCCTTCAAGCCCTTCCAACCGGGTGCGCTGCACGCTGTCACACTCCAGGATGATTGCACCGTCAAATGACCCATTCACATGCGTGGAATGGACAATGGTTTCTGCTTGAGGAAGCGGCTTATAGAGGACGGGCAC
>JBAIYI010000345.1:0-3047 GCA_037915955.1 Terriglobales bacterium | reverse complement strand
TGGTTTTTGTAGATGAAACCGCGATAATCGTTGCCGAGTTTGACTGACTTCGTATCAAAATAGCGTGCGTTCACCGCAGCCTTGAACGACCAGGGATGGTTGTTGAGCGGAAAATCGTGCAGGACCACCGGAATCTTGTGCGCGTTCGCGGCTTCCCAGACTACCGGGTAGGCCCGGGCGCAGTCCGGGCACTCAAGATCTTCAAACACCACCACCGCGACCTTCGCGCCGGATGGAAGGGTGAGCTTGGAGCCGTCAGCCGCGAGCAACGGCCTGCTCAGCGCAAGGCAAAACATCAGGGCAAAAGCTGCTCCCAGAATCTGCTTCAATGGAAAACTCCTCTGGCTCGGCCTTGGAGCCGGTAACTCACGCGAAGTCCGCCGGACTCAATTTGCAGATTAAGCCATATGCGCCTTCAAACCCGGCTTACGGGGCCAAGTTGTAAAAGGACAGGGCTGCTCTGATGGCCGATTGGTTTTTTCTATTTTACCAACAGTCTTTGTTGCCTTGGCTTACCGAGCTCAGAAGTGGAATTTCAAGCTGCCACCCAGGGTGCGCGAAGGCGCGTATTGAATGGGAATCTCTTCGCTCTCTTTGGCAATCTGGTAGCGGCTGTCGGTGAGGTTGGTTGCGTCCAGTTCAAGGTCCAGCCGGTGGTTTTCTGCCTTAACCAAGGTGAAGCCGCCGCCCAGATCAGCCGTAAGGTGCTGCGGAAGCCGCGGACCGCGCTCAATTACCGTGCCGCTGCCGTACCGCATGGCGGTTCCGATCCAGGAATTGCGCCAGTGATTTCTATAGAAGAGGTTCGCCGTTCCGGTATGGGTCTGGTCAAAGGCAGGCAGGATGCGCTCGCCGGGCGCAAGCTGCTCATCGCCGGCGAATCCGCCCGATACTGGCCCATAGAAGTAGGTGCGCGATAACGTGTACTGTAGTCTTCCGCTGATTCCCATCTGTTCTTCACGCATGGTGAAGATTACGTCAGCACCGCTGGAACGGGCAGTGTGAAAGTTGATGGGCAGGAACAGCCGAGTGATGCTGATCTCATGGTTTTCAAAGCTGTTATGGCCGGAGTGGGTATAGGCATCCACTTCCAGTCCAATATTGCGGCGCAGTTCCTGCTGCCAGCCAACTTCAAAATAATTCTGGGTATACGCCCGCACGTTGCCCACACGCAAATCCGGATCAGGCACGTTGTTGCCGATGAAACTGGCCAGCAACGAATACTCGATGGGCGGCGGCGAGAAGAGCCGGTTGTATGCGGCGCGAACAACGGAATGCGTCTTCTCAATGTGATACGCCAACCCAATTCTTGGACTCACCTGCGCAGCGGTATCGACCAAATCAAAGTGGTCATAACGCGCGCCTACGTCCACCGTCAGATCGCGGAACAGAGAGAAATGGTCCTGCAGGTAAATGCTGGCCTGTCCGCCGTTGACTCCTCCGCGGAAGCTGAAGACGCCCGAAGGATCCAGCACAAGAATGTCAGGATCGCCGCGGCCATCAATGAAAAAGCTTTCCAGTTCGCGCAGCTTCACCAGATCAATACCGGCTTTGATTACGTGTCCTCGCCACAGGTGCACGACGTCTGTCTTGCCGCCAAGCGCAAGTGGAGCGCGGGAACCAATCGAAAGCGGCGTATCTGGATCCGAAGTGGGGAGGATGTGGTCAGAGCCAACGCGCTCATAGACCGAGCTTGTCACCACTGTCTCGGGTGAGAAAGTATGCGCCCAGGTGAGGATCGCCGTCTGCTGCTGCAGGCGCCGCAGCGCATTGCGCCCGGCCTCCTGATCTTCCGTGATGTTGGGTTGCTGGAAGTTGGTCCCACCTCCCATCAGGAGCAGACGCGCGCTGTCTTTGCCTTTTTGCCAGTCAATCTGAAGCGTCCCGCGCAGTCCGCTGCCGAAATCACGCAGTTCCACCGGCTCAGGCGGATCGAGATAGCGGCCGGACATGAATCCATCCACAAATCCGAAATAACCCCAGTTGCCGGCAGCGCCGCCGTATTCGGCATTCAGGTCATAGTTGTCCTGGGTAGCGCCACGGAAATTGATGTCGCCATGACGCTTCATGGTCTGACCGGAGCGCGTGGTAATGTCGAGCACGCCGCCAAATCGGTTGCCGAACTCGGCGTTGAATCCGCCGGTCATCAAGTCTACGGCTTCGAAAATCTGCGGACTCACACCGGGCGCAAACTGTGGCTGGGTGTTATCGAGGAACGAAACCCCGTTCACGAACTCATGCAGTGAAAATTCGTTGCCGCGTACATTGATGAAGTTGTCATGGCTCTGGCTGGCGCCCGGCATGAAATTGGCGACCAGAGAGTTGGTGGATTCCACTAAGGGATCGGGGAGGCGCTCGATATCTGCGTGTGTGAGCGTCTGAGCCGTGCCGGTCCTGTCCGGATCAAGCACTAAACGCTCGCCTTTGATCTCCACTTCAACCGTAGCAGCCGTTTTCGGCGACAACTCCACGTTGATGGTGACGGGTTCACGCGGGCGGAGCGCGAGCCGGTAATTCACCGGGTAGTAGTCATTCGCGATGGCTGAGAGCGTGTAGTCGCCACCCTGCACCGATGGAAAGTGGAATCTGCCGTTAGCGTCGGATTCCGTTTCATGGTCCACCGCGCTGTTATCAACGTGGACCAGCTTCACACGAACGCCGGCGAGCGGCTTGCCGTCCTTACTTTTCACAAAGCCGTCAACGGAGGATTGAGCAAAGCATGCCGAGGTTGCGGCGCAAAACATGGCGAGCGTACGAATGAAGGTCTTCACAGGCTGGCTCCGAGCAGGAGAGGGTTTTCAGAAAGCACGCATTTTATCGGCTTTGCTCGCCTACTACCCGCGCTCGTTTTTCTGTGCCAGCTCCGTCACACTTACGAAGTGATTACCTGCTTCGGAGTACTTTTGCAGCAAAATTTCACTTGCCTTTATCGTGAAGCTGCGATCCGTGCCGAAAGCGAGGTGGCCGCCATCATGCAAGAGAATGATTTCGCCTTGGGGCGCCGTGCGGCCGTCCACCTGTTTCACAACTTTATCCACGATTGCCGA
>JBAIYI010000291.1:0-9419 GCA_037915955.1 Terriglobales bacterium | reverse complement strand
ATGGCGTACTTGATGCTGCGAACCCGCGGCTGCTTTGATTTCTCGTACTGCTTGTATGTCTTCTCGTAGTCAGCCTGGCGACGCTGCAGGGTTTTGGGCCCAACCACACGATTGATGATCGCCGTGTTATACCAGATCCAGCCGCCGGTGGCGGCGAACAGCACCAGACAGAGCAGGCTCGCGGAAATCCATCCGCCTTGAAAACGCAAAGCGGCATTGTGTCGGCGGGCGCGCCAGCCGTCCTGCTTCCCGCGCGGCCAGAACATTACCGTCATGATCCCCAGCAACCCGCAGAAGAGCAGCCAGTAAATCGTGTACCACGTCCATGCGGCGCGATACGGCAAATCGCCAAACATGTCCGAGTGGACCACATTTGGCGTACCGCCAAACTGCGCGAGATTGGTGGCGATGTTGAGGGGGCGCCATATCGCCAAGTTGGCCACAAAAAAAGCCACATACCCGAAATAGCCAACGTACTTGTTGGGCGAGATTGCGTGGATGAAGAATGCCAACACCGAGTAGAAGGCAAAAAACGAGAAGTCCCGGACAAACAGATCGTAGACGTAGAGCCCGAGCTGAAAGCGGTGATACCCGTGAGCAGCCTGCACTATCACGCCGCTCAGCAAAGCGGCAAACTGGATAATGAGCAGCATCACCAGCAGCGTAAACAGCCGCGTTGCGTAGAGGACCCACTCTGGAACCGGCGTAGTATCCACAATCTCGTCCATCCGCTCGTCTTTGTCTTTCCACACCAGCACGCCGGCATAAAAAGTGATAACTACAACCACAAACAGGTAAAGAGTCCCGCGGATCAGATCAATGACCCAATAAGTCACCGGCAGGGTGCTGTTGCCGTAACCCTCCGTGCCATTGAAGATCAGCGCCAGAATGCAGTTGACCCCGCCGGCAAGCATGATGATGACGAACGGTATGCTCACCAGCATGCCACGCATATGGATTCTGAGCGATTGAAACGCCTGCGCCCATGCCGCCCTGGTTACGTGCGGATTGAAAACCGGCCGCCCCACCGCGACCGGCTGTGCTTGTGAGTCGAGTTCAACCGGGGTAGCTTTAGAGGCTTTTTCCGTGAAGCTGAAGCGGAAATAGGAAAAGACAAAAATAATCGCGGCGATCGCAACCCACAACAGGCGGTTCCACAGCATCAACCCGCTGAAAGCCACTGGAAGGCTATTCTTGTCAGCCACAGTCCAGTATTTGCTAACGATGGCAAAGGTTCTGATTCCAAACGGATCGGCAAAGATGGCGTATTCCTCGTGTCGCAGGTCTTGAAGCAGCACGCCCGCCGTTATGTAGCCGATCAGCAGAACGATTGCGCCGATGAAAGGAATCACCTCATTGCGCGCCAGCACCGCGATCGCATAGAGAATGGCCGCCATGATCAGCGCATTCGGAATGGCAAAGACCAGTATCGCGTGCCAATGGGCCGCCCAGTTCACCCGGCCCCACTGGTCCGGATCAATCCACGGCATGTACTTTGCCGCGAGAATGCCGAGCGAGACCCCGAGCATGGGAATAATCGAAACCAGCGTGGCGCCGATGAAACGGCCAAGTAGGTAATCCCGCCTGCGCATGGGCGTGGAGAAGACAATCTGGTTTGTATTGAACCGGAAATCGCGCAGGGCCGCCGAATTCACAAAGGCTGCCGCCATCAGCAGCATGAAGAGGGTAAGCAGGGAGTAATAGCTGCTGATCACCCACGGAGCGTTGTGAAACGTATTCGTGAGCGTGATGAACAGCGTCAAATTCGGCGTGCTTACGGCGGCAAAGACCGCCAGCCCGATAACGGCGAGAAAAACCCACAACATCTTCGACCGGAGCCAGTAGGATACTTCGAACCAGGTGATCTGCCAGAACATAGCCGCCTCCTTAGTTCCAGTTCCGGATCTTGGCAAAAAAGACGTCTTCCAGGTCCGCCTCGTGCGAGACAAAGCCATCTCCCGGCGGCTCCTCGCCGTAGACGTGCAGGAACGGCCTTCCGCCGACCAGTTTGTTGGATACCACCCGGAACGTCTGCTCGTAATGGGCCAGCTCCGCTTTATCGATAGTCCGGTGCCATATGCGTCCGTTCAACTGCTGAATCGCAGTCATCGGCTCGCCCTGATACAGGACTTTACCTTGATGGATGATCGCCATATTGGTGCAAAGGTCCACCACGTCTTCCACAATGTGTGTGGAAAGAATCACGATGACCTGCTCGCCGACCTCGGCCAGCAGATTGTAAAAGCGATTACGCTCGCCGGGATCCAGGCCCGCAGTTGGTTCGTCTGCGATCAAAAGCTGTGGGTTCCCAATCAACGCCTGGGCAATGCCAAAACGCTGCCTCATCCCGCCGGAGTAGCTCGACAGGGCCTTCTTCCGGTCGTTATACAGGTTGCAGCGATGCAGCATCGCCGCCACCGCTTCCTTGCGCTCCTTTGCATTCGTAATTCCCTTGAGCAGCGCCAGGTGGCTCAGCATATCCTGTGCGGAGATGCGCGGATACACCCCGAACTCCTGCGGCAGGTACCCAAGGCGGCGGCGAACTTCGTCCTTCTGTTTGAGCATGTCAATGTCGCCCAGCCGTGCGCTGCCGCTGTCAGGCTCCTGGAGCGTGGCCAGCGTCCGCATCAGGGTTGATTTTCCCGCCCCGTTGGGTCCCAGCAGGCCGTACATGCCATGAGGGATTGTGAGTGAAACATTATCCAGCGCCTTAACGCCGTTTTTATAGGTCTTGGAGAGATTTTCTATGCGCAGTTCCATGGTGTTTCCCTCAGTTACGCAGCAACGCCCGGGTAAGTTTCAGGGACGGCACGGATTTTAGACAGAGTTTTTGATTTGGACGCAAATCAGGAACGCCCGTGAGCGTATTATTTTGCGGCTTCAGGCGTGACTGAGGTAGCTTTGTTGTTCTGGAACGTAACCTTCACCGGATGCCCGCCATTGGAGTATTCGATATCGCGGTTCCCGTAGCCCCCTGAGCCCACACTTCCGCTCGTGCCTAAGGCAAAGCCCACTTGTAGTTCATTCATACCCGGCTTGGCCTCGTGGTGATCAATCGCCGTCCAGGTCTCCGCAGGCCAGTGTTTGTAGAGTTGGTGCGGGTCGACGAAGAAAAGCGTTTCATTAGCAGTCAGATTGAAATCGTCCCCATTCACCGTGGCGATGGAGACCACCTCGGGAGCGCCGCTTCCTTCGCGCTTATAAACAGCAAACGCCTGCTTCTGTACCACCGCGACTTCGCCGGCCTTAAGCTGTGCTGGAATGCGTTGCACAATTACTTTCTGAATTTCCAGTTTCTCCAGCGGCGGCAGAAAACCTTTCGGATGTTTCAGGTCAGCTTCCCCGGTGGCAGCACTGAAGGCGAAGTAAGGCACACCCCACCCGGCGCGCACCCAAACCGGCTTCCCGGCAAGCTCTTTATTGGCGGACTTCAGATCGTAGGCATAGATCTTCGGGACCGATACGTAGTCGTCCGCATTGGCCGAATACGTCGGCTTATTCTCTGTGGGATTGGCAGGCTGCTTGCGCTCGTAAAGGATCCATGCCAGCCGCAGACCGGCCAGAACCAGCGCTATGACAAGAAAGATCTGTATCCGTTTACGCCAATCTGAGTCCATGGTCCCGCCATTTCAATGGTGCAGCTATCTTACACGCGCCATCGTATGGGACGTCAGTGGCGTCGCTGTGTCTCTTTGATGACAATTCCGAAGCTCCGCGCGCCGAAGCTGAAACCCTGCTGCACAACGCCAGTCACGGCAACCTTGCTGCCGTTGGAAGGCACGCCGTAGCTTTGGCTGTAGACCCACATGGTTCCAGAGCCGTCATCCACCTGGAAAACGCCGTTGCTGAATGCGCCAAAGGATTCGGAAGTCTTGCCCGCGATGGTCACTTCTTTGCCGGCGTAGCGCCCTGGATCCTTGTTGATATCGGAAATTTTTGTTCGCGTAGGACAGCCAAGCAACGTGAGAACGACCAGCGTTCCCAGAACTCCGAGCAGTGCGCGTTTCATAGGGTAAGAGCAACTCCTGGCAAGTAAAATAGCGCGGCGCAAGCGCGAGTGAACCGGCGCCCGGGCCGCACTTAAACAATTGTTGTATATCAACCCGGAGTCCAAATGGAACTCTCGCCGCGGTCCTGGTGCCTCCCCGGACCTTCATGAACCCCGAATTCAGGCCTTAACTCAGCTTATAAGAAGGATTAGGCGAAAAAAGAGTGGCCTCCGCGTGATCACCCTCACATCCCGGTTACAGGAAAGTGTCTACTCTGTTTTCACGCGCCGAGAACCCCTTGATCGGCGGCTGGGGGACGTACAAGTGGCAGTTCTACCGTGGACACCGCATTTCAAGCTTTTCCCAAAAGATGGCACACCTGGCGATGAATATCGCATTCACAGCGGACGAGTTGAAGTCCGGGCCCTCGGTCCCGATGGCGAGCCTTACAAAGGCTACAGCGAGTGGATTGCGCTGACGCCGCAGGAAATCAAGCTCCACTTTGTACGGAGCACGCCGGTGGCTTCCTGGCTGCGCGAAGTGTTAAGTGATCCCAAGCCCAAACGGGCGGAAGCCACCCAGGCAAGCTAGCGTCAACTCAGCGTGCAACCACACCGCTGCTGTTCGCGGTGATCTGGTTACGCAGCTCCCACAGCTCGCGGTAAGCAATGTGCTGCATCCGCTGTTGCAGCACCTCCACCGGTGTGCCCATGGTGCCAACCACGCCGCCGCCAATGATCCGTTGCGCCAGCTTCAGGTGGTGGAAGCGGAAGACCTGCATGCGCTCGTCAAAATCGAGCATGCGCTCGGCAACGTCGTGGAGTCCAAAAAACTCCTGGTGACGGCGGTAGATGTCGTCAACCGTCAAACCCTTGTCGCGCAACTGCTCCTGGAACGCATCTCCGATGCGAGGCGCAATGTGCAGCAACGCCAGGAATCCGGGCGAATCAAGGCCGCTGCCATGCCCAAGTCCGGCGCGGATGATGTGGTAGTCGTACGGCGTGATTGTCTCCAGTACGTGCAGCAGTTCGATCGGATGCTGCAACATGATGTTGGCCCGGCGCATCAATCGCGCCGCGTTAGCGCAATCGCCCTCAGTGATCGTCCGTCGCGCCCGCTCCAGCTCCCATGCTGCGCCTTTCATTAGAAGTTCGGAAGACTGGTGCACTACCTGAAACGTCAACTCATCAGGATGTGACAGCTCCTCAATCGGCGTCTGCAACCCCAGGAGATCGTCGGTGCGCAGGTAGCGTTCGTAGTCAGTGTTTCCCTTGCCGGGCAAAATCGGCTTCTGCATCTCATTCATGGACTGCTTTACTCCTCAGGCTCTGGACACATGTGGCGTGGAGACCCGGGCATTCCGCCACCCGCAGAACTCAATACTCTTTACGATACATGAAACTTGGATTCGGGATTTCTCGTTTTGCGGCGCAGGCAGCCCGGTGTCTTAGAACCTTCTGGCGTGAACACGCCCTTTCGGCTGCGGATCAGAAAAGATCACGATTCCGGAATGACGGCCGTGGCCTCAATCTCAACCCTTGCATTCTCTTCCACCAGCCCGGCAACCTGCACCACCGTCATGGCGGGATAGTGCCTCCCTATAAGGTTGCGATAAGAAGCGCCGATTTCTTTTGTGGAGTTGAGATATTCATTTTTGTCCAGCACGTACCAGGTCATGCGAACAATGTGCTCGGGCCGGGCGTTTGCTTCCTTCAAGATGGCGACAATGTTTTGCAGGGCCAGGTCCACCAGCCCGGCAAAATCCAGAGCGGCGAATTGGCCCTGCGGAGTCCAGCCCACAATGCCACTCACGAACACAAGCTGGCCGCGTGTGGAGACTCCGTTTGCGTAACCTTTGGGCCGCGCCCAATCGGGTGGTTGTAGGATCTTCATTGGTCGCCGCCTCGTTGATGTAGTTCCTATTCTTTTACGTACGTCTGGATGCGCTCGCGGAGCCAGTCAGGAAATGCCATGCTCCGCCCCTCGTTGAGATCCATCAGCACCAGCACAACATTGCCTTTGACGCGAACTTCTCCGTCGGGTCCCGCCAGCACAATGCGCGCTTTCACCGAGCTGCGTCCCAGGCTGTGCACATACAGGCTGGCATTCAGCACATCTCCCAGGGTGCTGGGCTTATAGAAATCAACGTCCAGATGCACCGTGGGTACGCCCCACTTGTTCTGGATAACCAGTTCGTTAAAGGAAAACTTGAGCCCTTCGCGGCACCAGTCCTCCACCAGGTTGTTGAACATCACCAGAAATCGCGGGTAAAACACAATCCCCGCAGGGTCACAGTCTTCAAACCGGACGTGCACCTCGGTTCGAAATGAGGGGTCGGATACTTCATCTTTGGGTGAAATAGCCGGGCTTTCCGCCACTTTATCGCTCGCTTTCCTGATACCCCTTGATGATGCCACGACCGATGATCAATTGTTGAACCTCTGTGGCTCCTTCATAAATCCGTAACGGGCGAATCTCCCGGTAAAGCTGTTCCACCACCTGGTCAGCCACCACGCCAAGAGCTCCGAAGATCTGTACCGCATCGTCAATGGCATGCTGCGCGATCTCTGTGGCCGTCATCTTGGCCATAGCGGCTTCCGTTGTAACCGGGCAGCCGCGGTCCCTGAGCCATGCCGCGCGATACGTGAGCAGCGCTGCGGAGTCTATGTCCGTGGCGATGCGGGCAATTTTTGCCTGCGTCAACTGGAATTCAGAGAGCATCTGGCCGAACATCTTGCGTCCGGTGGAGCGACGAAGCGCTTCTTCCAGAGCGCGGCGAGCGAAACCCAACGCCGCAGCGGCGACTGACGACCGAAAAATATCGAGCGTCGACATCGCAATCTTGAATCCCTGGCCAGCTTCACCCAGGAGCTGCGATTTAGGAATACGGCAGTCGGTGAATACGAGCCGTGCGAGCGGATGCGGCGCCATCACTTCAATACGTTCAGCGATTTCGAGACCCGCTGTGGAAGTGTCGACAATAAAGGCAGAAATTCCCCGCGCTCCGGGCTGCTCTCCCGTGCGAGCGAAGAGCACGTAGAAGTCGGCGATACCGCCGTTGGAAATCCAGGTCTTTTCGCCGTTCAGGATGAAGCTATCGCCAGACTTTTCGGCCCGGCAATTGAGTGCAGCCACATCAGAGCCGGCATCCGGCTCTGAGATGGCGAAGGCGGCAATTGCGGAGCCTGCGCCAACACGCGACAGGTAGGTCTTCTTTTGCTCCGGTGTTCCGAACAATGTAACGGCACCAGAACCCAGACCCTGCATGGCAAAAACAAAATCCGCCAGCCCGGAGTAGCGGGCCAGGGTCTCGCGGATAATGCAGATGGCGCGCGTATCGATCTGGTCTCCGGCGGCTCCGAAGGCGGCGCCGCCTATGGAATATTTCAACCAGCCGCCTTCTCCAAGACGGCGCACAAGGTCGCGGCAGCCGCGATCGACTTCATCGATAGAATGCGGATGCTCACCGTTGAGGTTCGCTGCGGCCCAGCGGTCCAGTTCCTGAGCCAGCGCTTTGTGACGCGACTCGAAGAACGGCCAGTCGAGATGTGCGAGGTGGCGCAGAGTCTTTCAATCTCCCTTGAACGCCGGTTTCTGCTTTGCGACAAACGCTTCATAAGCGCGATGGAAATCCTGCGTCGCCATGCAGATGGCCTGCGCCTGCGCTTCGGATTCAATAGCTTCGTCCACGCCCATGTTCCATTCCTGATGAAGCATTTTCTTCGTCATGCCATGTGCGAACGTTGGTCCGGTTGCGAGTTCAGCAGCCAGCGCCGTGGCGGTATTGAGCAACTCCTCCGGCGCGGACAGGCGATTGAAAAATCCCCAGCGTTCACCTTCTTCGCCGGACATCGTACGCCCGGTATAAAGCAGTTCTGACGCGCGCCCCTGACCGATGATTCTTGGCAGGATCGCGCAGGCTCCCATATCACAACCGGCAAGGCCAACGCGGGTGAACAGAAAAGCAGTCTTGCTCCGGGAAGTCCCAATCCGCAGATCAGAAGCCATGGCGAGAATTGCGCCAGCGCCCGCGCATACACCGTCAATGGCAGCGATGATCGGCTGCGGGCAGGCGCGCATGGCTTTTACGAGATCTCCGGTCATGCGGGTGAAGGCAAGCAGGCCGGGCATTTCCAGCTTCGTCAGCGGCCCGATAATGTCATGCACGTCGCCGCCGGAACAGAAGTTCTCTCCCGATCCGGTTAGAACCACCACTTTAACGTCGGTTGCACTCGCAAAGGCGCGGAACAGATCGCGCAATTCGGCGTACGAATCGAAGGTCAGCGGGTTCTTGCGTTCCGGCCGATCAAGCGTAATCACCGCGATGCCGTCCTTCACCTGATACTTGAAGTGCCGTGACCGATATCCCGCCATGACGTGGCCGAGAAAGGATGGGCTCTGCTGCGCGCGTGAACTATCGGCCATCAATTTTTCCCCGCATGGAGTGAATTTTTTGCCATGGGCACGGTGTTCATGTGGGACTTTAACTTTCCCAGCTCTCTGATCATCTCTTGTTTCTCTTCCCTGCTGAGGCCGCCCAATAATTCCACCACCCACTGCTCGTGCCGCGCCGCCATTTCGCGGAACCTCTTCATGCCTGCCTCAGTGAGTTTTACGGTGTATGCCCGTCGATCGCCCGGATCGTGTTGCCGGATGACGAGCTTTTCCCGCTCCAACTGGTCGGTTACGCCAGTGACGTTGCCGCCGGAGACCATCAGCCGTCTCGAAAGCTCGCTCATGCGGAGTCCGCCCGAGCTGCGATCGAGCTGGGCCATCAGGTCGAACCGCGGCAGAGTGGTATTAAATTCGCGACGCAGGCGCAGGCTGATCTCCTTCTCGATCCGGACCGTACAAGAGAGTAAACGCAGCCAGAGGCGAAGGCCCTGATGGTCACCCTTATGAGCGCGCGTTTCCAGATCGAGCATGGCATGGCCATTTCCTCGCGCGCGTGAGCCGTTCTTGCGAGTGATCACGAGTTGTGAACGCGATGCCATTCTTCGATCTCTTTACACCTGCAGCATGAGCTGTGCGCGAGCGATGTTCCTTTCCAGCTGCTGCTTGCCGTTCAGGTACTGCTTCGGCCACCAGATGTCGGTAAAACCCTGTTTCGCCGCTTCGTGCAGTGTCCATGCCGGATCGGCAAGATGCGGCCGCGCAACGGCACACAGATCGGCCCGCCCGGCGGCGATAATCGTGTTGATGTGATCGCCTTCAAAGATGTTCCCCACCGCGATGGTCGGAATGCCGACCTCGTTGCGAATGCGATCGGCAAACGGCACCTGGAACATGCGGCCGTAAACGGGCTTTTCCGCCTTGCTTACCTGACCGGAGGAGCAGTCAATCACGTCAGCTCCGGCATCTTTGAATAGCCGAGCAACCTCGGCTGCGTCTTCCGGCGTAAGCCCGCCTGGAACCCAGTCATGCGCAGAG
>JBAIYI010000653.1:0-6845 GCA_037915955.1 Terriglobales bacterium | reverse complement strand
ACGCCGCCCAAGGACCGCATGGCCACCCAGACGGTGGTAGCGGCCTATGATGAGAAGCTGGTGAAATCGGCGCTTGAACATGAACTGGAGCGCGGCGGGCAGGCGTACTTCGTTCACAACCGGGTGGAGTCGATCTACGAAATCGCGCAGAAGATCCAGGAATTGGTGCCGCGCGCCCGTGTGCTGGTCGGCCACGGACAGATGAGCGAAGGCGAACTGGAAAAAGTGATGCTGGGCTTTGTCCGTCATGAAGCCGACATTCTGGTGGCGACCACGATCATCGAGAACGGACTCGACATTCCCCTTTGCAATACCATCATCATCAATCGCGCGGACCGGCACGGCCTTTCCGAGCTTTACCAGTTGCGCGGGCGCGTCGGGCGGTCCAATCGCAGGGCTTATGCCTATCTGCTGGTTCCTGCCGAGCAGGAGCTTACGCCGATTGCACGCCGCCGGCTGGCTGCCTTGAAAGAATTTTCCGACCTGGGCGCTGGATTCAAAATTGCCGCGCTCGATCTTGAGTTGCGAGGCGCCGGCAATCTGCTTGGTGGTGAACAGAGCGGCAACATCGATGCCGTGGGTTTCGAGATGTACACCGGCATGCTCGATCGTGCGATCCGCGAACTGAAGGGCGAAGAACTTGCCGACAAAGTCAGCACGCAACTCAATCTCGGCATCGATCTGCGCATCCCGACCTTCTACATCACGGAAGAGAACCAGCGCCTGCGCATGTATAAACGCGCAGCCGGAGTGGAGACGGAGTCGGCGCTGGAAGATGTGCGAAAAGAACTCCAGGATCGCTACGGGCCCATGCCGCCGCAGGTGCGCTACCTGCTTTCGGCGGCCTCACTCAAGCTGCTGTGCGAGAAAGTCGGTGTGCTTGCCATCGATCGCAAGCGTGACACTGCCACGATCAAGTTCACGGAGACGGCGCAGATCGAGCCCGAGCGGCTGGCGAAGTTCGTTTCAAAGAATCGAACCGCTCAGTTCTCTCCGGGCGGTGTTCTGAAGTTCAATCTAAACTCCACGCGACCGGAAGAAGTGATTGACGAGATTAACGGCCTTTTGCGCGAACTGAGCCCGGAAGTCGTTTCGGAGACATGGCTACAGCCGAAGTAGCCTCGTTGCAGACACATCAAAGTTATGCCACCCTTATCCCGCCCGCCAGCAACTCTTGTTCGTGTCCCGCCTTGCGGATGACCCGTTGCGCAGTTTTCAGGACGGCTGTTTTCGCATCCGTCAAATCAAGGACCGGCACCAGAGTCATGCTGCCGAGCAGCGCGGCCAGTTCGTAATACGAGCGGCGGCACTTCTTCATGAATTCCACCGGATACTCCGGCTTCCGCGCGTACGCTGCTAGCGGGTCTGCATCGAGCAGGTACGCCACATTGGGAAGCGGCACCAGGCGAGCGATCAGGCGCACGAAGCGGCGACACAGCTTGTTGTCCAGATCCAGGTTGGAGAGTTCGTCGTAGATGTAGCGATCGCAGATGATCACGTCAGCACGTGCGTGTCGCATTTCGCGCCCGATGACGCGCCGCAGGTTGAGCGCATCCAGCAGGTACAGGAAGTGACGCGCCAGCGTCAGATACCAGCCGCGCATGTTCTTATCGCGGCGGTTCACCGGTTTGCCGGGGGCGCCGATCCCGCGCTCGCTCTTGTAGACCTTATGAACAAAGCCTTCGCGGTACTTCACGCCGACCACCACGTCATCCCAGAAGGTGATGAGTTGCGTGCGAAGGCCCGCGGCCTCAAGTGCGGCGCGCAGGTTTTCGATTTGCGTGGACTTGCCCGAGCCGTCCACGCCGGAGAAGCTGATGAGCAGAGGTCTATTGCGATGCTGGTTTGCCATTGCGAAACCGACAACGTGATTTAATTGAAAACTCTCTAACGACGGAACACAACGATCTGCGGCGCGACACCCGTGGCTCCCGGCGGTTTAGGCGATGTGCCACGGCTCAGCGCAAAGATGGTTCCCACTGCCGCGCCCGCGGCAGCGATGGCGCCAATCTTGATCAGCAGGGAACGGGTCTGGTGCTGCTTTGCCGGAGCGATTGCCGCACCTGCCGGCTTGGCCACTGCGCCACCTGCTGTGGGTACGCGCTCAGCTGTCGCCGCGCCCACAGGGGCAGTCTGCAGTTGTTGTTGCTTCGCCTGTGGAGCGTCCGGCGTGCTCTGGTCAGTCTGCTGCGGTTGGTTCTGGCCATTGCCGGCCGCATCAGGATACGTGGTGACTGGCTGCAGCGGACCTTGCGAGGGATTCACACTCGTGCCGCTGGGCGCAGGCTGTGCCGACGACTGCTGGCCCTGAGCATTTTGCGCGGGCTGTTGCGTATCGGTCGCATCCGTGGAGTCAGACGCTCCCGTTTGCTGCGGTGTCGTCGAATTCTGCTGTGCGCTTGTAGGCTGCTGTTGCGCTCCGGAAGGCACGTTCGCGTCAGTCTGGTTCTGCGGGACCGAAGGGCTAGGCTTCTGCTGCTGCGATTGTGCGCTGCTAGTTTGGGCAAACATCTCTGGAGTGAGGCAAAGCGCCCAGGCCACCGTGGCCGCCAGCAGCTTGCGCGTGATGCTTTGAATCGTCATAGGGGAACCTCTAGATCTTGTGTCCTTGCAGCTTCTCCAGGCTATTGACCGGGGGCGGGGCCTCGGCCTGAAAAACGCCTGCGGGGCGGCTGCGCAGAGCCACCGGATACCAACGGTACACACCGGCGTCTCTATCCCACCAGAGATGTTGGATGCGGTTTTTCAGGTAATGGGAGAGGCTCGAAACGTTAGTTGAGTACCAGCAGCAGCTTTCCATGTTGGGTGAAAAACCGCACACATACCGAAAAGGCACCGCTGGAGCGGCCTCGCCCAGGAGCAGGGCAGCCAGGAAGCGGTGGTTGCCGTCAATCAGGGTCACCCGGCTGGTCTCGTCCTTGCCGATCATCATTACCGTCTGGGTGCTCGCAATCCCCTTTCGCAGGAGCCCGGTAATGCTCTGGATTTTCCGCGCCAGCGGGTTCAGGTCACCGCGGGCAATCTGCCGGGATATGACGTCGGCCACGTGATTAACCGAGAAATCTCCTGCTGCCACGGCCCGCCACTGCGCGCGCGGAAAAATGCGTATGCGCCGCAGATCCTGCGCGGTCAGGTTGATCTCCCACCACTCTGTATCGCGGGGTAGCTCGCGCCAGAGCGTATCGCGCCGGCGAAAGAGCAGCACCCGGCGAACATGGTTGTCTTCACGTTTGTTCAGGTCTGGGTTGAATACCAGGTCATGGAAGCGTTCGCGGTCGCGATCATATTCGCTATAGGCGAATTCGCTTTTCAGATATTCGGCTACGATTTCAGCTTCTGAAATTCGCGTAATCTTTTTCATGCTGCCTCCGGCGGCGGCTCCGTCTGACGGCGCAGGAAGGGGAAACAAACCATTGCCAGCATGATGACCATAAGTACGATGCGCACCATGATCACTTCACGCAGGCTCTGATGGAAAATTCCGATCACCAGGATCAATGCCCCGCTCACCACAAGCTGCAACCAGCCCGTGTTCGCGATGCGCCGGGACATCTCATAGGCAATCACCACCACGGCCAACGAATAGAGTCCCGTAGCCAGGGTGTAGAGCGCCAGGAGAGAGCCGGTGTCCCCGAATTTGGAACCGAACAGCAGTCCCATGATGAAGTGCGGGAAGAGTGCCGCGCCCAACACGAACGCGGCAGATATGGCGAAAACCAGCACCATAGGCAGTCCAAGAGCCTCTGACTTGCTTTGCTCCTGCCTGGAAGCGGCTGCCACCGGGAACATGGCATTCACGATGCCGAACCAGCATACGAAATAGAGCAGCCGTCCCACCTGCGCAATCGCAGCGTAAATTCCAGCGGGATCGGCAGGGAAGAAGTGTTTGACCAGCAGGATGTCAATGTTGTTTATGACCACCTGCCCGATAAAGAAAACGATGGCCTGAAGCGCCTCGGCGAAAGACGCCGGCTCGCCAGCTTCTGGAGCTACGCGCAGCTCGCGCGGCATCGCCGGGACGAAGTATGCCACGATCACGGCGGCGGAGATCGCGCCCACGGCCCCCAGCACACCATACCCAGCGATCACCAATCCGACGCCGACAACAAAGCGGGTGAGTGCTTCGGCTACGAAGTTCCCTCCGAGCCGGGAAAACGAGCACACGCCCTGCATGGCGCCTCGCTTCACGCCCAAAGGTGCATAGGCGGCAATGCCAAGCGCCAGCACACCCAAAATCCAGGGATCAGGCAGGTTCAGGTAGGCGGAAAAGGGCTTTTGTCCCACAAAAAGCAGAACGGCAAAAGCAAGGCTGGCAATCCAGGATTTTCCCAGGAGAGAGTGGATCACGGCTGCCTTACCGCCGGCGGCCTGATTGCGGGCAACGAACTTGGCGCACACAAGCTGAAACGCCAGGCTGATGCATGAGGCCAGCAGCAGGATTGTCACTGCTGCATTGATGTGGCCAAAAGCGGAAGGCCCGAGCACCCGGGCCATCACCACGTTGTAGGCGAAGTTGAAACCATTCACCAGCAACATGCTCACGAGCATGACCAGGCTTCCGCCCAGGACCATCGACCGGGCGCTCCGCCTGCCTGAGGTGAGAGAATCGAGCTCGGGAGTCTCTGCCTGAGGAAGCGTTACCACGGACTCAGACTGGGCCATGACGTGAGTTCTTCTTTCTCTCAGGCTGCAATGGGAATGGGACGCTTGTGCAACAACTGCTGGCGCATCGCGTTCGGCAGGAAGCCACTGAAGCTCCGTACCGCGTCGGTGGAAGTCTCGAATATCTCGAACAGTCGCTCGGTGCGGGTGAGTTCCAGCACCACTGCGGACTGATCGGATAAAGACGCCAGCTTCACGTCACCATCACGCTTGTGCGCTTCTGACATGCAACGCAGAAGCATTTCCACGCCGGCAGAATCGAGCTGCCTTACCTGCGAGAGATCAAAAACGATTTGAGGGCGGTCTACGACAAGAAATGGACGTACGTCACGCAAAAAATCCCGCGCGGTACGGCCATTCACTCTTTCCGGCATCCGTTTCACCACGACAGGGCGGCTATTGGTTTCCATGAGGCCTCACTACTGCAAGTGTGGGATGAAATTCGTTGGCGGCTTCCGTGTCGCACGCTGGAGCTTCATACCCTGCCGCATTGCCCAGCGAAGGTGAAGTCTGATGAAGCGTAGCCTGGATATCGGGAACACGGGTCCTTTCTCCCCAGATTCCGCGCCAGACCTGGCGGGGCAGGTACGTGATGAAGTCGCCTGCTGAAGAGAAAAGCTTGTGGGTAGAGCTCTCAGCGAGAGCGGCAACCAATTTTCGGTCAGGCACGCGAACGATTGCGCCACGGCGGAGGTTCGCGACATAGGCACGCCCGGTCACAGAATGCGCAAGATCCAGGCCGGCGCCCACATAGGAGTACGCAAGCACACTCGAATTTTCGATCACCGTTCCCAGGTCAACATGGGCGTGGTGCTCCACCGTTGAGCAGCGCGTGATTACTGCGCCGGAGCGGATGCGGGCCATGGAGCCGACGTAAGCGGGGGCAAGCAACCGCGCACCACGCTCAATCTGCGCTCCCGAAGCTACCCAGACACCTGGCTTGAGTTCTCTTCCTGCCGGACAGGTTTCAGTCTGACGGGTGAGAATATCAATGGCGAATTGCCGGAGGTCACCTGCATTGCCGAGGAAATTGATGTAGCCGAAATGCTCAAGCTGTGGGCAGTCGCTCCTGCACTTGCCGAGCTGGCTGCGAAACAGCGATGCTGCATCGTTGCGGCGCGAGGCACTGAGGCAGAAAATCTGGACCGGCTCGCCCAGATAGGAAAGCTGGCTCGCCCTGCAATGGCCATCAAGATGGAATTGGATCAGCCGGTCGAAATCGGCTTCTACATAGGCCCCAATCTTAATCAGGATTACAAGCTCGGCGCCTTGCTGCACCAGATCATTAAAAGCATTTTCGGCTGCCCGCCAGAAGCGGTCCTGGGGAGCCGTGATTTGCGTCAGTTGAGTTGCACCGTGCTCCCGGATATCCGGAGTTGCCATCTCTGCTGCCGTTACTGCGGTGATAGGACGGATTCCTGCACCATGCAGCCGCTCGGCTGTCCTGATCATTGCATTCTTTCCGGCAACATCCATCAGGCCTGCCGGCGTGGAAAATAGCTCGTTATCTTCTCGCGTTTGGTCGTTATCTATGAGAATGAGCCCACGAATGTCCATCACGTTCCCCTGCTAGATTGCTGCTCTTTCGGCGATTTTGCGCTTTGGGCGGCACGTTCAGAAGAGGAGAGATTCCGCTCTTGGCCAGAAAACAGGCAAAGTGGACTGCGGCGGTTGTACTACCGAAACCCATGGGGCCCCTCAGGCTCTGAAACCTTAGCCCGAACTTCAACCGGCTCATCTCCGGATGAAACGCGCTTGTCAGCGTTGCATCTCGCTTACTGACACAACGCCACCGCCAGAATTTATGGCAGCAGTGTTGGAATAGATGTGGATTGCTGTGCTGGTGTTGTAAGGTTTCAGAGCTCCTGCTGAGAGGCTGCGATAAAATTTTTTCCATGGAACAAAGCCATACGATCCACTTCTGCCGCATGGACTCTCCGGTCGGATTATTGACGCTTGCGGCGTCTGGGCGTGGATTGCGCGGTTTGCACTTCCACGGCCATCTTCCCGCTGCAGCAAAGAACGAAGTATGGATCGAGGATCGGGAGGCACTGCGGATGTATGAGGAAGAGCTGATCCAATATTTCCGCGCAGAACTAAGGGAATTCTCCTTACCCCTGGACCTCAGGGGTACTCCGTTCCAGATTCGTTGCTGGGAAGCGCTGCGCAAAATCCCTTACGGC
>JBAIYI010000697.1:0-10996 GCA_037915955.1 Terriglobales bacterium | reverse complement strand
TGGTCCAGAGTGGCCACGAAGTCAAAGACATCGGCACTGACAGCACGGCGTCAGTGGATTACCCTGACTTCGCTGAAGCCGTCGCAGTGAGCGTTTTGCGCGGCGAGTCGGAACGCGGAATCCTGATCTGCGGAAGTGGAGTTGGCGCCTCAGTGGCGGCGAACAAGGTGCCCGGCATTCGCGCCGGACTTTGCCACGACACGTATTCCGCGCATCAGGGTGTGGAACACGATGACGTAAATCTGCTAGTCCTCGGAGCTCGCGTTATCGGCGTGGAGCTCGCAAAGGAGCTCTGCACTGCTTTTCTCAACGCCCAGTTCACTCGTGAAGAGCGCCATCAACGCCGGCTGGACAAGATCCATAACATTGAAGAACGATACGCACTGCAAGCGGCCACCAAGGAGAAATCATGAATCCCGTATCTACATTTGAAAAGCAGAGTGACGCTCGAACCGCTGCGCAAAATCCTCTGCTCGCGTTGCAGCAGCAGGGCCAGTCCATCTGGCTGGATTTCATCCGTCGCAACCTGATCACCGGCGGCGAGCTGAAGCGGTTGATTAACGAAGACGGCCTGCGCGGAATCACTTCGAACCCATCTATTTTCGAAAAGGCTATCGCCGGCAGCACTGATTATGCCGATATGCTTCAGCAACTCCAGGCGCAGAACCTGAGCGCCGGGGACATCTTCGAACGGATCGCCATTCGCGACATTCAGGATGCGGCTGACATGCTTCGTCCGGTTTACGACGGCACCAAAGGCCGGGATGGCTACGTGAGCCTGGAAGTCTCTCCCACGCTAGCCCGAAACACCCAAGGGACGATAGAAGAAGCGCGTCGGCTGTGGAAGGCCGTGGGCCGCCCGAACATCATGATCAAGGTTCCAGGCACTGATGAAGGCGTTCCGGCGATTCGACAACTGATCAGCGAAGGCATCAATATCAACATTACGCTGCTCTTTGCCCAGCAGGCATACGAAGCAGTGGCCGAAGCCTACATTGCCGGGCTGGAAGATCGCGTGAAGCAGGGCAAGGAGATCAGTCACCTCGCCAGCGTCGCCAGCTTCTTCGTTAGCCGCATTGACACGCTGGTGGACACGACCATCCAGAACAAGCTGAAGACGGAAACCGATCCGCAGAAAAAGGCACTGCTCAATTCCCTGCTGGGCAAGGTGGCGATTGCCAATGCTAAGCAGGCGTATCGCACCTATGAAAAGCTGATCGCCGATAATCGATGGAAGACGCTTGCGGCTAAGGGGGCAACGACACAACGGCTGCTCTGGGCAAGCACCAGCACCAAAAATCCCACATATCGGGACGTGCTTTACATTGAAGAATTAATTGGACCGGACACGGTTAACACCATCCCTCCTGCCACGCTCGATGCATTCCGCGATCATGGCAAAGTAGCGCGGACCATTGATGCTGATCTTGCAGCCGCGGACAAGACGATGAGTGACCTGGAGAAGGCCGGCATCTCCATGAAGCAGGTGACGGACCAGCTGCTGGATGAAGCGATCAAGCTTTTTGACGATGCCTTCCAGAAGCTGCTCGCCGCAGTGGAGCAAAAAAAAAACCAACCAAATAAGTCCAAGCCTCGGGGCGGAGCCCAAACACTAGAACTGCCAGCGGAACTGAAGCAGGCCGTGGATGCCGCGCTTCAGGATTGGGCCAAAAACGAAAAGGTGAAGCGGCTCTGGCAGGGTGACGCTTCGCTCTGGACCGGTGATGACGAGCAGAAATGGCTTGGCTGGCTGCATGTGGCAGATGATCAGGCAAACCACGTCGCACAGCTGCTGGAGATAGCGAACGTTGCAAAACAGGAAGGCTACATGCACGCCCTGTTGCTCGGCATGGGGGGCTCCAGCCTCTGCCCGGAAGTGTTGGCTGTGACTTTCGGGAAGCAATCGGGCTCTCCCCAACTTCATATCCTGGACTCCACCGACCCTGCGCAGGTGAAAGCCGTTGAGGAGAGCATTGATCCGGCTAAAACACTCTTCATCGTGGCCAGTAAGTCCGGGAGCACGCTGGAGCCCAACATCTTCAAGCAATATTTCTTTTCAGTCGCGGAAGGAGCTCTGGGCAAAGGCAAAGCCGGAAGGAACTTCCTGGCGATCACTGATCCAGGTTCCAAGATGCAACAGGTGGCCGAAGGTGATGGATTCCGCAAAATCTTCTTCGGCGTCCCGAGCATTGGGGGACGTTACTCG
This sequence comes from Terriglobales bacterium, assembly GCA_037915955.1. GTDB lineage: Bacteria > Acidobacteriota > Terriglobia > Terriglobales > Acidobacteriaceae > Angelobacter. Next base: position 8,790 of record JBAIYI010000697.1, on the reverse strand, counting down.
GCACTCTCCAACTTCGGTCTTGTGCCTGCCGCAGTCATGGGTCTGGACATCAGGCGCTTTCTTGAGAGCACGGAGCAGATGATCCAGGCCTGCGCAGCGACTGTTCCCGCTGGTGAAAATCCCGGCGTGATCCTTGGTGCGGTGCTCGGAACCGCGGCCAGGCTTGGCCGTGACAAAGTCACGATTGTTACGTCTCCCAAACTCTACGATCTGGGTGCATGGCTTGAGCAACTGCTGGCCGAAAGCACAGGCAAAATTGGAAAGGGATTGATCCCCGTCGATCGTGAGAATCTCGGCGCTTCTGAGCTCTACGGCAACGATCGCGTATTTGCTTACCTGCGTCTGGCAGGAGATGCGGATCAGGACCAGCAGGCAAAAATTGACGCCCTGAAGAAAGCCGGCCAGCCTGTGATCACCATTGATGTAGCGGACATCTACGATCTGGGCCAGGAATTCTTCCGCTGGGAGATCGCGACGGCGGTGGCGGGTTCGATTATCGGCATCAATGCTTTCAATCAGCCTGACGTCGAAGCCAGCAAAGTCGTCACACGTCAGCTCACCAGCGAGTATGAAAAAAACGGCAGCTTGCCCGCCGAAACACCGATTGCCGAGCAGGATGGGATCAAGCTCTTCACCGATGATCGCAACGCGCAGAAACTGAAAAAGCTTGCGGGTAGCAAAGCCGACATTCCCAGTCTGCTTCGGGCTCATCTCGGCCAGCTTGGCGCCGGGGATTACTTCGCTATGCTTGCCTATATCCAGATGAACCAGACGCACGAAGATCAATTGCAGGCCATGCGCCATGCAGTCCTGCAGAAGAAGCACGTGGCAACGTGTCTCGGCTTTGGTCCGCGCTTCCTGCACTCGACCGGGCAGGCCTACAAAGGCGGCCCCAACAGCGGTGTATTCCTGCAGATCACATGTGATGACACAGTTGAGCTGCCTGTTCCCGGACAGAAGTACACGTTTGGGGTAGTCAAGGCGGCTCAGGCGCGGGGCGACTTTCAGGTCCTGGCAGAGCGCGGACGTCGCGCACTTCGTGTGCATTTGCCCAAAGACGTTAAGGGCGGGCTGGCGAAACTCGGACAGCTGATCGGCGACGCTTTGAAGTAGCCGGTGCCACATTTACTGACTCAACCAAAGCTGTATTTCGAAACGAAAGGCAGAAGATGCAACTAGGAATGGTAGGTCTGGGCCGGATGGGCGGCAACATGGTACGGCGGCTGATTCGAGGAGGACACGAGTGTGTGGTCTCCGATCTCAGCCCTGCAACCGTCGCCGAGTACACGAAAGAAGGCGCCACCGGCTCGACGTCGCTCGATGAGTTTGTAGCGAAGCTGAAAAAGCCGCGTGCCGCGTGGATCATGGTGCCGGCCGGTGATGCCACCGAAAAAACCGTCGATGCTCTAGCGCAACGCTTCGAAGCCGGCGACACGATCATCGATGGCGGCAACTCGTATTTCAAAGACGATATTCGCCGCTCGCAGAAGCTGAAGGACCGCGGAATCCATTACATTGACGTGGGTACGAGCGGCGGCGTATGGGGCCTGGAGCGTGGATACTGCATGATGCTGGGAGGCCCAAAAGAAGCTGTAGAAAGGCTCGATCCAATCTTCCGCACCCTCGCACCGGGAATCGGTGACATCCCGCGTACACCCGGCCGCGAGAAGCTTGGCGGCACAGCCGAACTCGGGTATCTCTACTGCGGGCCTTCCGGGGCGGGTCACTTCGTGAAGATGGTGCACAACGGAATTGAATATGGGCTGATGCAGGCCTATGCGGAAGGTTTCGACATCTTCCGCAATGCCGCGTCAGACCAGCTTCCACCCGAACAACGTTATCAGCTCAACCTGGCCGATATCGCCGAAGTCTGGCGGCGCGGCAGCGTTGTTTCGTCCTGGCTGCTCGACCTCACAGCGATGGCTCTGGCCGAAAATCCAACGCTCTCCGAATACACCGGCTTCGTCCAGGATTCTGGTGAGGGTCGCTGGACGATCATGGCTGCAATCGATGAAGCGGTACCGGTCGACGTTCTTTCTGCCGCTCTCTACACGCGCTTCCGGTCGCGCCAGGACCACACCTTCGGCGAGAAGATGCTGAGCGCCATGCGCCAGAAATTCGGCGGCCACATCGAGCAAAGCAGTAAAAAGCAATCCGGCTCCTAACTCGGAGAAAAAAGCAGATGCCGCAACTGGAAAGAGAACTGCCTACTTTGGAACGCACTCCCACCGGCACCCCGCGCCAGGCCGGCCCATGTGTGATGGTAATTTTCGGCGCAACCGGAGACCTCACTGCGAGAAAGCTCTTCCCCGCTCTGTACAACCTGGCAAAGAGCAACCTGCTGTCACGCGAATTCGCCATCGTTGGCATTGGCCGCAACGATTACACCGTTGACCAGTTCCGCCAATTGATGGGCCAGAAGCTGCAGAGCTTCGCCACCAGCAGCGTGGACAATGATCTGAAAGAATGGCTGCTGCGCAGGCTTTATTACGTCGGGGGAGATTTCGCTGATCCAAACTTATACGCCCAACTCAGCCAGACTCTTGCGCAGGTGGACCAGAACCACAACACCCACGGCAACTACTTCTTTTATCTTGCTACCAGCCCAACATTCTTTGGCGATATTGCCGAACGTCTGGGGGCATCTGATCTGATTTGCGAGAAAGATGGCCACTGGCGACGGATCGTCTTCGAGAAACCATTCGGAAGCGACCTCGAATCAGCAAAGGCACTCAACAAACAGGTGCGGAAAGTTCTTGCTGAAAACCAGATTTTCCGAATCGATCACTATCTCGGCAAAGAGACGGTCCAGAACATACTCGTCTTCAGGTTCGGCAACGGCATCTTTGAGCCCATCTGGAACCGTCGTTACGTGGACCACGTACAGATCACGGTCGCGGAAACGGTCGGCGTGGAACAGCGCGGAGGATACTTCGACGCAGCCGGCACGCTGCGCGATATGGTCCCAAACCATCTCTTGCAATTGCTCTCACTCACGACCATGGAACCGCCGATCTCGTTCAATTCTGAGGCCGTGCATGATGAACAATCCAAGCTGTTGCATGCCATTCAATGCATGAGTGGCGAAGACGTACTGCACAATGCTGTGCGCGGACAGTACGGCGCAGGCGAAGTCGCGGGTGAGAACGTCCCCGGTTATCGTTCCGAATCGGGCGTCCCTGCCGATTCAAGGACCGAGACCTTCGTCGCTCTCAAGCTGATGATCGACAACTGGAGGTGGGCCAGCGTTCCCTTCTATCTCCGTACCGGTAAGCGTCTCTCGGCACGTCACACCGAGGTGGCCATCCAGTTCAGGCGCGCGCCGCTGATTCTCTTCCGCGACACTCCGGTGAGCAATTTGAAACCAAATCAACTGGTGATTCACATTGCGCCCGACGAGGGAATCTCCATGCGCTTTGGCGCCAAGATCCCAGGAGCCCAGATGAACGTTGGCTCGGTGGAGATGAACTTCAATTACAACGACTACTTCGGTACGAACCCGAATACCGGATACGAAATTCTTCTCTACGATTGCATCATGGGCGACCAGACGCTCTTTCAACGGGCCGATATGGTTGAAGCCGGCTGGGGTGTTGTAACGCCTATCCTCGATGTCTGGAAGGCACTGCCGCCGCGCGACTTCCCTAACTATCCCGCTGGATCCCTCGGTCCAGCCGAAGCAGTCGATCTCATCGCTCGCGATGGACGCTCATGGCGCAAGGTCCAGGAATGATCCTGGCCGGAGACATTGGAGGAACACACACCCGGATTGCCCTGTTTGAAGCCATGCAAGACACTCTGCGACTTGTGAGCGAAAGGGTTTATCCCAGCCGCGAGCACAAGGGCCTGGAAGAGATCATCAGCCTGTTTTTGAGCAATCAGCAGGTCACCATAAACGCTGCATGCTTTGGCATCGCAGGTCCGGTGATCAACGACCGGGTTTCCACGCCTAACCTAGCCTGGGTAGTGGATGCAATGGAGATTTCCAGGCACGTGGGATTGAAAACGTCCTGGTTGATCAATGATCTGCACGCACATGCTTCGGGCATTGACGATCTGGCTCCTGCGGATCTGGTTTCGCTCAATGATGCATCACCGCAATCAGGGAATGCCGGCCTGATCGCGGCCGGTACGGGGCTGGGAGAAGCGGGACTGTACTGGAACGGTGCTCGCCGGCAGGCCTTTCCCTGTGAAGGAGGCCATTGCGATTTCGCGCCCCGCAATGATCTTGAGATCGCGCTGCTCCGGTATCTTCTGGCCAAGTTCGGCCGCGTCAGCTATGAACGGGTGCTGTCCGGCCCCGGGCTGGTGAACATCTACGAATTCTTGCGCGACTCCGGAACCGAACCAGAGCCCGCGTGGTTAGCCGAAGAAAGCAAAGCTTCCACCGATCTGGCCGCGCTGATTTCGCAATATGGGATGTCGGGCAAGGCGCCCATTTGCGAGCGTGCTCTTGATATCTTTGTCTCCATCTATGGAGCCGAAGCCGGAAATCTTGCTTTAAAGCTCCTGGCCATCAGTGGCATATTCGTCAGCGGAGGCATCGCAGGACGAATCCTGCCTAAGCTGCAGACCCAGGCTTTTAAGTGTGCCTTTGTCAATAAAGGTAGAATGCAGCCCCTGATGGAGCAGATTCCCTTGCAAGTGATCGTGAACGATGGAGTGGGACTGCTGGGCGCGGCTCGCTATGCGTACGAGAAGGCGAAGCCGGGCAACCTGACAGGCCGGACGGAAGGAAAACCAACATGAGTGAGACTGCCACAAGCTTCAGACGCCCGGAATTCCTTAAGGTGGTGGCGGATGCCGATGAACTCAGCCGGGCGGCGGTAGAGGAAATAGCCAGATGCGCCCGGGAGGCCGTGGCTGCGCGCGGAAGGTTCACTTTCGTCCTTTCGGGCGGCAACACTCCCCGGACGATTTACTCACGCCTTGCAGTGGAAAAGAAGGATTCGCTGGCATGGGAGAAGATTTTCATATTTTTTGGCGATGAGCGTCACGTCCCACCTGACCATCCTGACAGCAATTTCCGAATGGCAAAAGAATCACTGCTCTCCAGGGTCCCGATCCCCGCTGGGAATGTGCACAGAATTCAGGCGGAACTGGATGCAAATGGGGCCGCGACCGAATACGCGCAGGAGATGTCTTTGTTTTTCGGATTAAAGCCTGGCGATCAGCCCCGTTTCGATCTGGTCCTGCTTGGGATGGGAGATGACGGACATACGGCCTCACTCTTTCCGGGGACAAAAGCATTGGGGGAAAAATCACAAACTGTGGTGGCGAACGACGTTCCCAAACTGAATACTCAACGCATAACCCTAACTTATCCCGTCCTGAACAGTGCCGCAGAAGTCATGGTCATGCTTTCGGGCGCTGGCAAGGCTGAAATCCTGTCTGAAGTGCTGCGAAGCGGCGACGCGATCAAATTCCCAATTCTCGGAGTTCGTCCAGAGCAGGGCCGATTGCTCTGGCTGGCCGACGCAGCTGCAACCCGGCTTCTCCCCTAGGGAACTGCACAATTCGACTTGTATTCGCTAACGCTCTCGCGTTAGAATAGGCGAACATTCATCGAATTAAGGAGTCGCCAATGGCTATCTCTTCCCTTTTCCCCGGTAATCACCTCTCGCCACTGGTGGGAATCGCAAAACTCGCGGCTGAGGGTGAGGCGATTTCAGAAGGCCACAATGTGGAGTACCTGACTCTTGAAAACCGCAGCGTGCTGACACGCTGCCAGTCGCCACGCATGCCGTTTGAATGGATGATTAATCCTTACCGGGGCTGCGAGTTCGCGTGCAAGTACTGCTATGCGCGGTATACGCATGAGTTTATGGAGCTGCGAGACAGTGCAGACTTCGAGCGCAAAATTTTTGTCAAGCAGCACATCTCCCGCGAACTCCACCGGGAGTTGAAAAGAGTAAAGCCGGGCGAGCAGATCGCAATAGGAACGGCTACGGACCCGTACCAGCCGGCAGAAAGAAAGTTCGGCGCTACGCGCGCTGTGCTTGAACAACTGGCTCAGCATGAGGGATTGGAAGTGGGGTTGGTGACAAAGTCGACTTTGGTACTGCGGGATTTGGAACTGCTCCAGGTAATCAGCCAGAAGAGCCGGCTATCGATTTGTGTGACGGTTACAACCATGAACACTGATTTGGCGCGTGCTCTGGAGCCGCGGGCTCCCCGACCGGACTTGCGTATGCTGGCGGTGCAACGGCTAAACTCAGCGGGCATTCGTGCAGGCGTGAACATAGCGCCGGTCCTGCCAGGCATTACCGATGCACCGGCCGATCTGGATGCGTTGGTCGAGGCTGCGGCAAAGGCTGGGGCGAAGTTCGTCTGGAGTAACGCACTGTTCCTGAAAGACTGTTCAGCCAAGGTCTTTCTGCCATTCGTAGAGGAGAAGTTTCCGCATCTCGTAAATCTGTACAAGCAACGATTTGAAAAGGCCTCCTTTCTCCCGGCAGCGTATTCGGATCGCATGCGTAATCTCGTGAAGAAATTCTGCGCAAAATACCATCTTGGAAATGGTGAGGAGAAGTGGCGGGAGCGTTCAGACCATTCACCGAGGGCGGAGAGCCCTTCAGTGGCACAACTGGCGCTCTTCCATTAAAAATTCATATTACCGGCAGCTTCTATCCGCTTGGGGTATCGATTACGGTTTGAACGCGCCTGGGAATCTTGTAATGTATTGAAAACAAGGCAAATATTTTTCTTGCCAAAATCATTAAAGACCCTTATTGTACTTACGTTGTCGGGCAGGTACATGTCCTAAAGAACATGTCCTATGCGAGCTAAAGGACAAGAGCTGAAGCGGACATCAAGATGCGAGCCCGGATTAGAAAAGCCCAGAAGTCATATAAAAAAAACTGTTCCAATCACAGATTAAGTGTGTACCATAGGGCAGGAAGTACGATGTCCTAAAGTGGCATCAGGATGCGCACTAACGGGTTAAGCAAGCGCGTTGTTCCCAGATTCCGATTCTGAAAAATCAGGAAAGTGCGTGGGACTTGCGTTTGTGAGTAGATGTAGAATCAACGGCCTTTCGGGCAGCAAAGCAACGTCCGAAAGTACGATGTGAAGTTAAAAAAAGCCGTAACGATTTTGAAGTAAGCGTCACTTCAGAGAAGAAGGATTCAGGGGTCCGGGGCCGCCGGTACGATGCAAGTTCGGCGTGATCGCTGAAAGCTTCTTGAACAACTTAAAAGCGGATGGGCATTGCCAAGGTTGCAGCGCGCAAAAGCAACGGCAGATGCCGCCACCAAGCGGGAGGTGGGTTTTGCGGATTCTGGTCATTGAGGATGAGCCGAAGGTAGCACGTACATTGGTGAAGGGTCTGGAAGCTGATCACTTCGCTGTCGATCTGGCAGGAGACGGAGAGGAAGGCCTGCAACTAGCCACGGAAATCGATTACGACGCAATCGTTCTCGATTGGAACCTGCCCAAACTGGACGGAATCACCGTCCTCAAGAAACTCCGGAAGTCCGGGTCCAATATGCGCATCATGCTGCTGAGCGCTCGCAAGGACGTGAGCGATCGCGTGATGGGACTCCAGGCCGGGGCCGACGATTATCTGGTCAAACCGTTTTCCTTCGAAGAGCTGCTTGCGCGCGTGCATGCGCTGCTCCGCCGTCCGCAGGAACTGCTGGACAAACTGAGCGTCGAGGATCTTGAGTTGGACCGCATGCGCCACATGGTTACGCGTGGAGGCAAGCAGATCCACCTCACCCAGCGGGAATACGCGGTGCTTGAGTACCTGATGCGCAACGCCGGCCGCACTGTGACCCGCACCATGGTAGTGGAACACGTCTGGAACCTGGGCTTTGAGGGCCTCACCAACATTGTGGACGTGTACATCAACTACTTGCGCCAGAAGATTGATCATGGGTTTGAGAAGCCGTTGATCCACACTGCACGTGGCGTCGGCTATATGCTTGCCGCAAATCAGTAAATGAAAGTTCCGCTTCCACGTAGCCTGCGTTTCCGGCTGGTGTTCAAGCAGACTCTCTCGTTCGCGCTCCTGGTAACGCTACTTGCCTGGGGCGCGTACGCCTTTCTTGCCCGCCGGATGAGCACCCAATTCGATGGAGAACTCCAGGACCGGTCCATCGCCGTGCGGAGCATGCTTAACATCCGAGACGGACAGGTCCGCTGGCTCAACAAAGAAGCCGATCCTGAAGTGCGGGATCAGTTCGAGCGCTCTGTTCGGTTCTTTCAAGTCCTCGACGATCAGGGACGTCCGCTTGAGAGTGCCCGCGAATGGCCCGGGCAGGAGCCTCCGCTGAGCGCCAAAGCCAGGGAGACGATTGCAACCGGGCGCTCCACATGGGAAGACCTTCCCCTACCCAACGGCCGTTTGAGAGTGCTCAACGCCCCTGTGGCGGGTCCACGGCGGCAAACGTACGTCTTGCGGGTAGGAATGAGCCTGGCGGAGGTGGATGAAGATACGGTCTACCTGCGCATGATGCACGTGATCGTGCTGACCTTCCTGATCCTGGTTCATGCAATTAATTCATGGCTCATGACCGGCAAGGCACTGCGTGCTCTTGAGCAAATGGCTGCGGCTGCAGAGCAAATCACGCCGCAGGATCGCGATAAACGGCTACCGATCTTCGGTACCGGAGACGAGTTGGACGAGCTCAGTCGGATCCTGAATCAAACCCTGGGGAAGCTACAGGGCTCTCTCCAGAGAATGACGGACTTCCTTCGCAGCCTGTCCCATGAGATCCGCCAGCCTTTGACGGTGATGCGCGCTGAAACCGAACAGGCGTTGCGCATGAGCCAGGGCGACGACAGTTA
>JBAIYI010000381.1:0-4015 GCA_037915955.1 Terriglobales bacterium | reverse complement strand
GTATGTCCGTGATGTAATTTTGAACGGCCGCATAGCAGAGCCGAGGTTTTCGCTGGCGAGTAAAAAAGTGCAGCAGGCAAGAGCGGTGTATTAGCGCCGAAAGCACCAGCCTGCTCAAAGATTTCATAACGGAAGTCGACTCTCTTTTTGAGTAGCGCTCTGCGTTAAGACCGAGTATCTTATCGCAGTCTCCAGCGGAGATCCGGGGACACTTCCATGATCGGGGGATTCAATGGACGACGTTTCACAAGAGAACACGACCGAGGCTGAATCCGATGTTCCTAAACGGCGTGGTGTTGCCGGAGAGGACATCTCATTATTCATTACGATAATAGCTCTCGTGATCGGATTGCTTCTGTATGTGAACTCGCACGGCTCAGATTCAGGAGAGATTGGAGCCCTGCTGGCTGGGTTACTGGGCTTGATCGCATTGGTGGCGGTGGTGCAAAACTTCCGAATCGCTCGCACACTCGAACAAATCAGGGAAGTGCTGAAAGAGCGGAAATAGGCCAGTGCAGTCGGCGGGATGTGGGAGCGGGCTTGTCCGCCGACTTGAGGTTGTAAGTTTGAGCTAAACGCAGCAGCTTGTTATAATCTCCGTGTTTCAGTCACACGACCTTCCCTTCAGGTCCCCACCGAAGAACGCGTGTGGTAGTAAACCTCCTGGCCAGGTAGCTCAGTTGGTAGAGCGCAGCCCTGAAAAGGCTGGCGTCGGCGGTTCGATTCCGTCCCTGGCCACCACCTTCTTACCGTTCCGCGAACGAAGATAAAAACTTATTAAGGTTAGCGGGTGATTGCTGTCACAGACATTCACATCGGTAAACGATAAATGATGTGGAGCAGTTCTTGATGTCTCGCAAGTCAGCTCATCCAGTTGGCGCGGACACTATGTGGAGGAAGTATGCTTCGCATTGAGTCCCTTTTCGGGCCCGGCATTCTGCAAGAGATACGCAGCTGTGTGGTCACCGATTACGGTTGCGGAAGCGGGCTGGAAGCCATAGAGCTTGCCCAGAACGGAGCGAGTACGGTCTTCGGCGTTGACATTCGGCAGAGGATGATCGATGCAGCGCGAAGGAATGCGGAATCCGCCGGGGTACGCAATATTTGCTTCACAGATCGCCCACCAGAATCAACAGATCTGATTTTCAGCATTGACGCTTTTGAGCATTTCGGAAATCCAGCCGAGATTCTCGAGACGTGGGCTTCCATTTTGAATCCACACGGGAAGGTGATCATTTCGTTCGGCCCTCCCTGGTACCATCCGCGGGGCGGGCACTTCTTCAGCTTTTTTCCGTGGGCGCACATACTGCTCCCGGAGAAAATGCTGTGCAAGTGGCGATCGCGTTACAAAAATGATGGCGCCATGCGATTCTGCGATACAGAAGGCGGCCTTAATCAGATGACGATTCGCCGTTTTGAAAAGCTCGTGCGCCTTTCACCTTTCATCTGCCGCAAGATGCGCATGATCCCGATCCGCCATGTAAGATGGGCGCATTGCCGGGCGACTCGCGAGCTCTTCACCAGCATCCTGCAGTGTGAACTGGTTCTACGACAGAGCGGCACCGCCTGAAGCAGTAGGAAGTCGCCGCTAAGCGATACGAAAAGGCCTTTTCGCATCGTGACGACCAATCGGGCGGTACTCCGTATGGATTGTTCTGCGACAGGTTCCTCAACAGAATGCCGTGCATCCAACCTGCCGTCAGGAGTAAGCTGATGTGCCAGAGTCTGGTATGCCAAAAATCCCCCTCAAAGTAAATGGACGGACGGAAACGGTAGACGTTGATCCGGGCACTCCGCTGCTGTTTGTTTTGGCAGATGAACTCGGCTTGCGCGGACCCAAGTTCGGCTGCGTCATGGCGCAGTGCGGATCATGCACAGTGCTGGTCGGCGGCAGGATTGTGCGCTCGTGCGTGATGCCGGTAAGCGCCGTGAAGCAGGACGAGATCATTACCCTGGAGGGGCTCGGCAGCCCGGAAAAGCCTCATCCGATCCAGCAGGCGTTCATTGACGAAGGCGCCGTGCAGTGTGGGTTCTGCCTGAGCGGTGTGGTTCTCACCGCCAAGGCAGTTCTCGACCAGAAGCCGAATGCCACCGAGCAGGAGATGAGCGAGGCGCTTGGGGGCGTGCTATGCCGCTGCTTTGCTCACGTGCGTATGCTGAAGGCGATCCGCAGGTACGCGGAAGGCAGGAAAGCATGACGGTCTCGCGGCGGGATTTTCTCAAAGGCTCCGGCGCGCTGGTCGTCACTTTCAGTAGCTTCAGCGCGTCGGGATTTGCAACGTCATTTATCACTGCGCAAGGGCCGTTCGATACTCATCCTTCGCATATCGACCCGAAGAAACTTGATTCATGGATTGCCATCGCAGGCGACGGCTCGGTTACGGCCTACACGGGCAAGGTCGACATGGGGCAGGGCATGATCACTGCCCAGACGCAGCTTGTGGCAGAAGAGGTGTGCGTGCCGCTCAATCGGGTGAAGCTGATTTTTGGGGATACGTCGATTTGTCCGGATCAGGGCACAACGTCGGGCAGTCAGTCCACACCAACAAACTTTAATACCACGGGTCTGGCCCAGGCTGCGGCGACTGCCCGTGAGGCGCTGGTCGCGATGGCTGCCAAACGGCTCGGGGAACCGGCGGACCAACTCACGGTCAGCGATGGTGTAGTGACGGGCAAAAGCGGGCATGTCTCCTATGCAGAGCTGATCGGCAGCAAAAAGTTCAGCCTGGAGCTGAGCCCGACGGCAAAGAGGCGAACGCCTGCGGAATGGAAGGTCTTAGGCAAACCTGTTCCATCACTGGATCGGCCTGCGTTGATGACGGCGCGCTTTGAGTTCGTTCACAACGTGCGCGTGCCGGGCATGCTGCACGGGCGCATGGTGCGGCCGCCGGAAGTGGGAGCGACGGTTGCCAGTGTGGATGAGAACTCGGTGAAGCAGATTCCAGGCGTGGTGAAGGTTGTCCGGCGCGAGAACCTTGTTGGCGTAGTTGCTGAAAAGCAGTGGCAGGCGATTGAAGCGGCGCGGAAGCTGAAGGTCCGCTGGAACCCCGGACCGGGTTTGCCGCAACGGGCAACGTTCTTTGAGGGCCTGCGGAAGAAGCCATCGCGCGACGCTCTGCTGGTCGATTCGAAAGATGTGGAAAATCAACTCGCAAGAGCGAAGTCAGGCCTGAAAGCGAGCTACGTTTATCCGCACCAGATGCACGCATCCATCGGGTCGTCTTGTGCGGTGGCAGACGTGACAGGTGACAAGGCGACGCTGTGGTCGGCAACGCAATCTCCATATCCGACCCGGAGCGTGGTGGCAAAGCTGCTCAACCTCCCGCTCGATAACGTCCGGGTGATTTACACGCGTGGCTCCGGATGCTACGGATTGAACGGCGCAGATGCTGTTTCGTTCGATGCGGCAGTGATGTCGCAGGCGGTGGGCAAGCCGGTGCGCGTGCAGTTTTCGCGTCAGGATGAGATGGCATGGGAAAACTATGGTTCTGCCTGTGTGATTGATCAGCGCGCAGGTCTCGGCGCGGACGGAGCAATCGTGGCGTGGGAATGCGAGACCTGGGCCGCGTCACGTGGGGGCCGGCCAGGATATGAGCAGCCGGGCAACGTGATCACGGGCGTGCTGCTGGGCTTTCAGCCGGAGCCGATCACGCCGCGAGCGGCCGTAGAGCCCACGAGCGAACTGCGCAATCGCAGTAATCTGGCGCCGTCATATGTGGCGGGATGCATCGGCGGCAAGTGTGGAGGCTCTGGAAAGGTTAGAAGCGAACGAGTCCTTTCGCATACCGTAGAAGGGCCGTTTTTTACCGGTCCGTTGCGTTCGCCGCTGCGCATTCAAAACACGTTCGCGCATGAGTGCTTCATGGATGAGCTCTGTGTTCAGGCGAAGGCTGACCCGGTGGCGTTCCGGATTCAGCACCTCAGTGACACCCGCCTCGTCGATGTCCTGAAAGCAGCTTCCGAGAAAGCAAAGTGGAATGCTGGTCCTCCACATTCAAGAGCGGTATCCGGGCAA
>JBAIYI010000773.1:0-4639 GCA_037915955.1 Terriglobales bacterium | reverse complement strand
TTGACGAACGTTCCATCAAAAATCGGGGGGTCAGGCCGGAAAATAATCTCAACGCCACCAACATCGGGGGCTGCGGGTAAGGCGCCGACCTTGGCGGTCACCTGACGTGGCGGGAACGCAGTATTGCTGATGAAGCCGTCGTGCAAAGCTCGACGCCACCAGGATTCAAAGTCGTCGCCCGAGTGCTGTGAGCGCCAATAAGCCTGGACCAGTTCGTGTCCGGACGTGCCGGCCTGATCGGTGAAGATGGCAACCAGTTCGCCAGCCGTGTGGCCATCGAACAAGGGAGCAATCATCGGCTGAATGATGCTGACGGTACCGTCATACGAGCGAACGTCGCCCCACGACTCAAGGTAGTGCGCTTCCGGCACATGCCAGGTGGCAAAATCCGTAGTGTCGTTACGATAAAGATGGAGCTGAATCAGCTGGTTCTTCTGATCGGCGGCAAACTTCTCCACTGCGTCCTTAAATCCCAAATCGGCAGGCGCGTCAAACACCGGGTTGCCGCCCATGACAACCAGCGTTTCCACCTTGCCGTTGCGCAGATCATCCGCGAGCTCGCGAATCGACTGCACGTGCTCAACCGGATCTATCTCGACAGGATCGATGTAACTGACCGTCTGGCCGACGTTGCCCAGTGCGGCATTCATTGCCTGGGCCAGAGCGAAGACCGCTCCGCTCTGGAAGACACCCGGCACCACCAGACACTTGCCTTTGGTCCTGGCAAGGTCGGCCGCGGCTGCGTTCACCCACTTCTGCTGCTCAGGAGTGAGTTGCTCCCCGCCTCCACTGCCGGCGCCAACCTTGGCGGCCAGCGCGCGAGCTATCTTCTCAATCTCTGAACTACGCGCCGGAACCCGGTGGTCCGCCTTCGCGCCTGTGGTCGAGGGAGCTGACTCGGCAACGTAGAGCCGGTTCATGCCAGCCTTGGGATCCTTGCGGCGGCTCATGAAGTCGCGCGAATACGAAAGGAAGCCGGGGAACCACGAGCCCGAAAGGAAGTCCGCATCCAGCGACACCACTACATCGGCAGCAGCGAATTTATAAATGGGATCGTAATAGTTGCCGAAGGCCAGCTTTGCACCCTGGCGCAGGCCATCACGGTGGACCGGCTCCCACCGATGCCACTTCGCCTGCGGGAATAACTGAAGCACGGCGCGCATCTGCGAGCCGAGAGTTGGCGACGCCACTGCGCCGCTCAGGAATCGCAGCCCTGCCCCCTGATTTGCCTTGTGATATTGAACCCGTCCGCGGATTGAACCAAGGAATTCGCCCCAGGGGCGCGGCTCACCTTTATATGTGACCCCGATCGAACGATCAGGATCGTACATATCCAGGATTGAGGCCTGAGCAAAAAGATCGGTCGAGCCCAGACTGGCCTGGTGCTGCGGATTGCCTTCCACCTTGGTAGGCCTGAATTCGTGCGTTTCCACCAGCAGCGGCAGAGCGTGCCCATTGAAAGGCATGGCACTGGCGTAATAAATGGGACGGCCAGGGATCAGCTCTTCCGGCTGGCGAACATAGGGAAGGATCTGCTCCAGGGGCTGCTTGGTACATCCTGTAAGCCCGGCCAGCGCCAAAGACGCGCCGGCCAGCTTGAGAAAACCGCGGCGCGAGACCGGGTCAATCCATTCAGAGGCCTGGCGGGGGAACTCGCGCTCCAGCAGGTCGCCGAACGCCTGCTGGTCCACCAGCTCTTCCATGGTGCGCCAGTATTTGGGCCCCTTGGCATCGGCAAGCTTCTTGCGCACCGCTTCCAGCTCCATGCTGGCCGGCTTGATCTCGCTTGCGGGAATCAGGCTAGGATGTGAATCGCTGTTATTCGACATTCGCTTCCGTATGTATTTCCACCACTAGCGATGGCAGGTGGAGCAACTGGTAATGTCCTGCGGCGTACGCAGGTGATATTTCTCGCGAAGTACCTGCCCGAGTTCAACCTGGCTGAGGTACTGCTTGCCTTCAAAGGTCACCGGATGATCGCGGTCCGGCTGCTGATACGTCATGTTGAAAACTTCTTCACGCGGCCGCAGGAACTTTTCCGGCTGGCGATGGCAGTTCAGACACCACTCCATCTGCAGGGAGTTCTCTTCATACATGAGCGGCATCTGGTCGACAGGGCCATGACAGCTGAAGCAACCGACGCCCTTGGCGATATGAATGCTGTGATTGAAGTAAACGAAATCAGGCAGGTCGTGAACCCGGCTCCACTCCAGCGACTTGCCGGTGCGATAGCTGTAGCGGACTGGCTCCAGCAGGGGAGCGCTGGTCCAGAGCTGCGCATGGCAGTTGATGCAAGTCTTGGTTGGAGGTATTCCGGCGAAGCTCGATTCTTCAACCGACGTGTGGCAATAGCGGCAATCTATACCCAGCCCAGCCACGTGATGCTGATGACTGAAGGGGACCGGTTGGTCCGGGGCGATGTGCTGGTTGGTGACATAAGGCGAGCGCTGAAACTCCATCAGCGCGGCGCCTACCGCGGAAAGAAGAAGCACCACGCCCAGTATGCTGGCGCGGGCCAGTGTGTTTGCACTGCGGTGAAAAATCTGTGCCATGGAATATTCAGTCCCGGCGAAAAGCTCACCCGCAGCGCTTACTCAAGGCACTGGAGGGGCGGTTTTCCCCGAGTCATCAGCAAGCTGCAGGAGCCTGCGATGAAACGGATGATTATAAACAGACGAATGGCAATTCAGCTAGCCTGAGCATCTGGAAAGTTGCAAAAAATTTTCCTGGCGCTAATTGGCGCGGCCCAGTCCCATGCTGCTGCGCGTCCTTGCGCAGCTTGCGCGGCCTCTGGTCACTCGAAAACCAGCCCGATTACGTGCCGCATCCTACCTAATGAGTCATTGATGAGTGAGGAGAAATCTTTCTTATGGCGAAGACTGCCGCTGACGTAATGATCGAAACCCTGATTGATTGGGGTGTGGACACAATTTTTGGTTTGCCTGGTGATGGAATCAACGGAATCATGGAGGCGTTGCGCACGCACCAGGAGCAGGTCCGGTTTGTGCAGGTGCGGCACGAAGAAGCAGCCGCGTTTATGGCGTGCGCTCACGCAAAGTACACAGGCAGACTGGGTGTCTGCCTTGCAACCTCCGGGCCGGGAGGAATCCATCTTCTAAACGGTCTGTATGATGCCAAGCTCGACGGACAGCCGGTGCTGGCGATTACCGGGCTGCCCTTTCATGATCTGAATGACACGCACACACAGCAGGACGTAGCGCTGGATCGCGTATTCATGGATGTGGCCGCTTACAGCACGCGCGTGATGGGCCCGGCGCATGTTGAAAACGTAACGGAACTCGCCTGTCGCGTAGCCACCACTTATAGAAAGGTAGCGCACATCACCTTCCCCACCGACTTTCAGGACATGAAAGCCAGCCGCAGGAATGCCTCCAAACGCAATATCGAGGGGCACGTCTCGCTGGTTCATGCCGATAGCGGTCACCTGCCCGGCGAAGCCGACCTGCGCCGTGCTGCTGAAATTCTCAACACCGGCGGCAAAATCACGATCCTGGCAGGCCAGGGAGCTCTGCATGCGACCGACGAGTTGGAACAAACCGCCGAGAAGCTTGGCGCCCCAATCGTTAAGGCTCTGCTGGGTAAAGCTGCCGTCCCAGACAACAGCCCGTTCACGACAGGAGGAATCGGCCTGCTTGGAACCAAGCCGTCGCAGGAGGCCATGGAAAACTGTGACACACTCCTGATCGTTGGGTCGTCATTCCCCTACATGGAATTCCTTCCCAAGCCGGGGAAAGCCAAGGCAGTGCAAATTGACTATGACCCGATCAAGATCGGCCTGCGCTATGACGTGGAAGTAGGACTGGTTGGTGATAGCCGCAGAACGCTCGCAGCGCTGCTGCCCTTGCTCACGCGCAAGCAGGACCGCGGCTTTCTGGAAAAGGCACAGAAGGGCATGAAGGACTGGAACGAAACCATGCTCAAACGCGCGACGAACGAAGCAAAGCCAATGAAGCCTCAGGTCATCGCTCACGAACTTGGAAAGCGCCTGCGCAACGACGCTATTGTGAGTTCCGACAGCGGCACCATCACCACCTGGTGGGCGCGGCACGTTCCCGCGCAACGGGGTCAGTTGTATTCCTGCTCCGGAACGTTAGCCACCATGGCGTGTGGACTTCCCTACACGATTGCGGCGCAGATCGCGCACCCGGACCGGCAGTGCGTAGCCTTTGTTGGCGATGGTGGCTTCACCATGCTCATGGGCGAGCTGGTTACAGCGGTGAAATACAAGCTGCCGATCATAATAGTAGTCATCAAGAACAACACACTCGGACAGATCAAGTGGGAGCAAATGGTTTTTCTTGGCAATCCGGAGTTCGGTGTGGAGTTGCAACCGATTGACTTCGTCAAATACGCGGAGGCATGCGGGGCTGTTGGTGTGCGCATTGAGGATCCCAAAGAATGCGGCACACTGCTGGATCGCGCTCTGGCGTCGAACAGCAATGGTCCAGTGGTGATCGAGGCCGTGGTTGATCCGTTTGAGGCCCCGATGCCTGCGAAAGTCACCCTCGAGCAGGCGACTAAATTTGCTGAGTCGCTCATGAGGGGCGAGCCGAATCGAGACAAGATTGTGGCCACGACGATCGCTGACAAAGTCAGGGAGCTGGTTTAGAAGCCGGTT
>JBAIYI010000743.1:0-2649 GCA_037915955.1 Terriglobales bacterium | reverse complement strand
CAAGCAGGGATACGTCTGGCGCGAAGCTTTCGAAGGCGACCACGTCTGCGTAGCGGCTCAGGTTCGCGATCAGGCCGCCGAGGACAACAAGATGGCCAAGTCACGCAAGGCTTGCCACAAGTAAAGTTCTTCAAGAGTCCCCGGGCGAGCCGGCCTTCGGCTCCCCGGAATTTTTCACGTCGTCCTGCGTCACTTTCCTTTGCAGAATCCGCAAACCGGATTTACTCTTTTGCCCACAGTTTTGATTACGGCTCGGCTTACGGAGTCTTCTTTCATGCTGACACGAATTATCTGGCTGGCAATTTTCCTCGCCTGCTCGATTGCTATTCAGGCGCAGAGTCCCGACCCGCAACTGCTCGCCGAAATCCAGAAGATCAAGGCGATCGACAATCACTCGCACCCGCCCAAGGTGGTTGCAGCGGGCGAGAAAGATGAGGACTTTGACGCGCTTCCCTGCGATCCGCTGGAGCCGAGCGTACCTACCACGACTTCCCGGCCCGAGAACCCGCAATACATCGCCGCATGGAAAGCGCTGTACGGCTACAAATATGACGACGCTTCTGCCGAGCACGTGAAAGAGCTGATGGCAGCAAAGAAGAAAGTCATGGAAGAACAGGGCGACCACTTTCCTGACTGGGTCCTCGACCAACTGGGAATTGAGACTGAGCTGGCCAATCGCATAGTGCTGGGCCGTGGGCTGCAGCCGCCACGGTTCCGCTGGGTGCCGTTCGACGATGCACTGATGTATCCGCTGAAGAACAACGGGCTGGCCACCGAGTCGCCCGATCGGACGTTTTTCTTCCGGCGCGAAACCGATCTGCTGCGCCGCTACATGGCGGAAGTGAAAGTGGAGTATCTGCCGCGGTCGCTCCAGGATTACACGGCGAAGGTGGTCACGCCGCTTCTGGAAATGCAGAAGAAAGAGGGGGCGGTGGCCATCAAGTTTGAAGCTGCCTACCTGCGCTCGCTCGATTTCGGTCCCCCGCCCGTCACTGAAGCAATGGACTTTGCAGAGGCGCGAGCCGTCTACTCCCGTTTTATTAACGGCGGCGTTCCACAGAAGGCCGAGTACCTCGAGTTGCAAAACTATTTGTTTCGCTTCATCGCGCGAGAAGCCGGCCGCCTCAGCCTGCCGGTACACATCCATACGGGTGGCGGCTGCGGGACTTATTTCTCACTCATGACCTCCAACCCAGCGCTGCTGGAGTCTGTGTTGAACGATCCTTCGCTGCGCAAGACGAACTTCGTACTGATCCACGGAGGTGCAGGAGCTTTCACTCATTACACCCCCTACCTGCTGATGAAGCCCAACGCCTACACGGACTTCTCCGAGCAGACGTGGCTTATTCCAACAAGAGAATTGAGCAAGGTCATCCGGGAGTGGCTGGAGTGGTATCCCGAGAAGGTGATGTTTGGAACCGATCTCTACCCCAACACGCCGGAGATCAACTGGGAGGAAATTGGCTGGCAGACGACGCAATCGGCCCGGGAGGCGCTGGCCATCGCGCTCACGGGCATGATGGAAGACAAGGAAATCAGCCGCGAGCGAGCCATTGAGATCGCACACATGGTCTTACACGATAATGCAGCGAAGCTTTACGGCTGGAAAAAATAGGGTATGCAAAGATTTGCAACCTAGGAAAATGCTGGTGAAGTGCCGATTATCAGTGCTCCTGAAAAAGCAGATGTCTCAAAGTAAGACCGGAATGTTTTCTAGTACTACTTTTGTCAAATTTTGTTAACTTCCCACTTGACTTGGAAATATGGACACTGCAAAACTCACCATTGACCAACTGCTGAGGTTGGGAGGTGTCATTTAGTTGGCTGAAGTCCGGTTGCAGGAAGGCGAACCGCTCGAAAACGCCTTGCGCCGCTTCAAACGCAAAGTCCAACAGGACGATGTTATTAAGGAATTCAAGCGGCACTCGTACTATTTGAAGCCAGGCGAAAAACGCCGCGTAAAGCAAGCTCTGGCGCGCAAGCGACATCGCAAGAAGGCACGCAAGGAGCAGGAATAGGATCACCAACCCGGGCCGATGGACGATCCACGGCCCGGCTTGTTTATAAGAGCAAGTCCTGGAATCTTCTGGGTCTTTTCATTGTTCGACGGATTCATCTAGCAAGTTTTTGCGGCGGAGCAGTCCGGCGCAAAGGGCCGAACCCACGGGTAGGTATCACTGCCGGGAGAATGCACATGTGCCCAAAAACCCTCTGGTCTCCTGGAGTGATTCGAAAGGGGGCACTCACATGGAGTTCCAGGATAAGAGTCTGAAATGCGTGGATTGCGGAGCTGATTTCGTCTTTACCGCGGGCGAGCAGCTGTTCTTCCACGACAAGCAGTTTAAAAATGAGCCGAAGCGGTGCAAGAACTGCAAATCCAAACGCGCCACAGCGCTGGGTTTGCCGCAGACCGGCGGAAATTATCAACGGGTGGAAACCAAGGCAATCTGCTCCGGGTGCCAGCGTGAAACAACTGTTCCGTTCAAGCCCACGCAGGGCCGACCGGTTTTTTGCCGGGAGTGCTTTCAGCAGCGGAAGACGGCCGCTGCCACGGCCTGATCACACCTTCTAGAGTTCCTGAAATTAGAGGAGCCCCCGCGCTGAAGCAGACGTGTGCCCGGACGAACTGGCGTGTCTCTGTGAAAATTG
>JBAIYI010000126.1:0-4509 GCA_037915955.1 Terriglobales bacterium | reverse complement strand
TTCCAGTTCGTAGCTGACATCGAAATGGTCCTCAATCGCCGTCTTGCCACGCCCGGTAATGATGATGATCTGGTCGCAGCCGGCGGCAAGCGCTTCTTCCACGCCGTATTGGATAATTGGTTTGTCCACCAGAGGCAGCATTTCTTTGGGCTGCGCCTTGGTGGCGGGAAGAAAGCGCGTGCCCAGTCCAGCCGCCGGGAATACGGCCTTGCGTACCCTCATTTTCATAGGTTGTTGTCCTGTATAACGCTATCTGAGATGCAGAAAGTGTATCTCACGGTGTTCGCTGCGGAAACAGTTTGCATGCAAGACAGCGCAGGCGACGATCAATTAACTTAAAAGAGAGGATGCTTCACATTTTCACGTGACCACGGCCACCAAATCCCGGCTTCCGCTCCTGGCCATTGTCGGTCGGCCGAACGTGGGGAAATCCACGCTCTTCAACCGGTTGGTGGGTGCGCGACGCGCCATTGTGGGCGATGAGCCGGGGATCACGCGTGACCGGCTTTACGGCGAAGTGTATTGGAACGGTCGCCGCCTGCGCGTGGTCGACACGGGCGGCATCATTCCCGACGACAAAGAGCTGATCCCGGCCGAGATCTTTCGCCAGGCCCGTGTCGCGCTGGACGAAGCCGATGCCATTGTTATGGTGGTTGACGCGCGAACCGAACTCGCCGCGCCGGACATGGAACTGGCACGGCTGCTGCAGCGCGTCGGCAAACCGCTGTTCCTCGCGGTGAATAAAGTTGATACGCCGAAGATGGAAGCCGAAGCCGAGAACTTCCGCACCCTTGGATTCAAGAATCTCTATCCCGTCTCAGCCGAACATGGCACGGGCAGCGCCGAACTGCTTGAAGCAATTCTTCATGCAATTCCGGAAACCGAAGCGGAGCGTGAAGCAGTGCAGTCCTCGCCGGATGAGTCCGGAATCGAACAGGAAGTTGAGCCGCAGGAACTGCCGCGGGAAACCAAGGTCGCCATTATCGGCCATCCCAACGTCGGCAAATCAACTTTGCTCAATGCGTTAACCGGCAGTTCGCGAGCGATTGTTTCGCCTATCGCCGGCACCACTCGGGACGCCGTGGACGAGCTGATTGAGAAAGACGGCCGCCAATACCGCTTCATTGACACGGCAGGCATTCGCCGCAAGGGCAAGACTCACCTCATGGCGGAAAAACTTTCCGTGGTGATGGCGCGCAAGCACCTTGAGGCCGCTGATGTCGCGCTGCTGGTGATTGACGCTCCTGAAGGCGTGAATGCCCTGGACGCGACCATCGGTGGCTATGCCCATGAGAGCGGACGCTCCGTGATCATCGTGGTGAACAAGTGGGACCTGGTTGGCCCAGGCCGCAACGATGGCCGCCCGGCGGCAGATCGCCACATTTACGAACAACAAGTGCGCAGGGCCCTCAAGTTTCTGGATTATGCGCCCATTGTGTTTGTCTCCGCCGCCGAAGGTAAGAATCTGGACAAAGTCTTCAAATCGCTGGAACTCGTTGCGGGCGAGCGGCGCAAGCGCATCAGCACCTCCCAGATGAACCGGTTCATTGAAAACGTGGATTTCGAGCGCGCGGCTGTGCCTTACCGCCAGAAGGTCAAAATCTATTACATGACCCAGTCAAATGTCGCTCCGCCGACCTTTATCCTCTTCACGGACAAGGACGTAAAGCTGCATTTCTCCTACGAGCGCTTCCTCGAAAACCAGATCCGCAAAGCCTTTGGTTTCATCGGCACACCCATCTGGATCAAGAACCGGCCCAGAAAGAAGGTTGAGCTGGGACCGAGAAAAGATAAGCGCCGCAGATAGCCTCTTAACATTTTGTCGTTCCAAACGTCACATTCATGGAACTTTCCGGGCAGTCTCGCTCGTAACAAGCCCAGTGTAAGGAGAAGCCATGCTCCAGGAGATCCGCCACGCCTTCCGCCTGATCGTACGCAGCCCTGCTTTCACGCTGATCGCCATCCTCTCGCTTGCTCTCGGCATAGGAGCAAACGCGGCCATGTTCAGCCTGGCGGATGCCCTTGTATTACGGCCGCTTCCCGTTACTGACCCGAACAGCGTCATGGACGTTAGCGCGGTCCATCCTGGAACTGACCGTGGCAGCCTGACTTATCCTGACTATCTCGACCTGCGGAAGAGCTCCAAGTCTCTGGATGGCCTGGTCGCCTTCCAGCTCTCCACCTTCAGTATGGCCCGCACCAAAGACGACGTGGCTCGTATGCGCATGGGCATGCTGGTGAGCGACAACTTCTTTCAGGTAATGGGCGTGCAGCCGGTGCTCGGGCGAAGCTTCCTGCCGGAAGAAACTCGCACTACCGCGCCCGAGCCGCCAGTAATCCTTGGCCATGACTTCTGGCGCGATCAGTTCCAATCAGACCCACAGGTGGCTGGCCGTACCGTGCGCATTGCGGGAATCGACTGCAACGTAATTGGAGTGGCGCCGGAAAAGTTCACGGGAATGGATCAGTACGTCCGGCCATCATTCTTTATTCCCGCGGCATTCATGCAGCGGCTGACGGCTGCCGAAAAAGATCCGCTGGAAGACCGCCATACTTACGGCTGGAATGCAGAAGGAAGGCTGCGTGCGGGAATCTCGCAGGCCACCGCGCAAAGCGAACTGGCCACATTATGGAAGGCGCTCCAGCAGGAATATCCCGGCCCGGACCGCAACCGCAATATGGCAGTGCGTACCCAGCTTCAGGCTCGCTTTGCTTCCGATCCGTTCGATCCCATTCTGGCCACCATGCTCATGGCGCTGGCCACTCTCGTATTGCTGATCGCGTGCGCCAATCTCGCAAATCTCTTGCTCACCCGTGCTCGCGGACGCGCCCGGGAGATCGCGGTCCGCATTGCTCTGGGCGTGAGCCGCGCGCGGCTGTTGCGCCAGCTCATGATCGAAAACGTGGTGCTGGCCCTCATCGGGGCAGTTGCCGGACTCGGCTTCGGATATCTGGGAATCAGGTTCCTGCGCAACATTCCTATCCCCACCGATCTGCCCATCGTAATCGCACCACAGCTGGATGCACGAGTGATGGTGGTGAGCATCATCGCTGCCCTGGTGAGCGTTATATTTTTCGGGCTTGCTCCGGCGCTGCAGAGCCTGCGAACCGAACTCATTCCAGCGCTCAAGAGCGGCGAGACCAGCGTTGCCGGCAAATTAAAGCTCGGAGGACGCAATGTACTGGTTGCCGGGCAGGTCGCGCTTTCCATCGTGCTGCTGGTCGCATCCGGTATGCTGCTCGATGGTGTGCGCAAAATGTTGCTGAGCGGCCCGGGCTTCCGCACTGACCACCTCATGCTTATGGGCTTTGACACCGCGCTGGTCCACTACAAGCTCGAGCAGACACAGACCTTCTATCGTGACTTAGCGCAGCGTGCCGGCAATTTGCCGGGAGTAACCGCGGTGGCGCTCACCAGCTCTGTACCCCTCTCTCCCAGTGAAGTTTCACCAAGAAATGTGGTTCCGGAAGGCTTCCAATTACCCAAAGGTGTTGACGCCGACCAGGCCTTTTCCGCCGCCATTGACGAGCACTTCCTCGATCTTTTGGGCATACCTCTGGTGAGCGGCCGCGGCTTTACCCCTGACGACAAAGCCGATACTCCCCGCGTCGCCATCGTGAACCAGGAGTTCGCGAAGCGCTACTGGCCGGGCCAGGATGCAATCGGAAAGCGCTTCCGCCTGGACAATGCGCAGGGCGCATGGGTGCAGGTCGTCGGCGTAGCCAAGACCACAAAGTATGTTTTCCTTGGTGAGTCTCCGCAACGCTTTTTCTACCTTCCCTATCGCCAGGAGAAGCAGACCGCCATGGCGATCCTCGCGCAAACTCCCGGCGATCCGGCAAGCCTTTCTGCGCCTCTGCGCGATGTGGTCCGCTCGCTCGACACAAACTTGCCCATCTTCAACGTGCGCACCTTTTCTGACTTCTATGAGCAGCGCGCCCTGGCTCCGCCGCGGATGATCATGCAGATGGTGGGCGCGATGGGAATCATGGGACTGGTTCTCGCGCTAATTGGAATTTACGGGCTGGTCTCCTACTCGGTCGCCCGTCGCACACGAGAAATCGGTGTGCGCATTGCCATTGGCGCTGATCGATCAAGCGTATTGCGCATGGTTCTGCGGCAAGGGCTGATGCTTTCGCTGGCGGGCATCGTTGTCGGTGGACTGGCCAGCATCGCGGTCAGCCGGTTGATCACCGCTGGCTTAATCGGCTTGGGGAGCCTCAATCTAACAACATTTCTTGTGGTACCGCCCGCCGTGCTGGTCATAACCATGGCAGCGTGTTGGTTCCCGGCGTTGAAAGCATCGCGAATCGATCCCATCAAGGCCCTGCGCTTTGAGTAAGTCGGTTTCACCTCAGGTATCGCGTGCGGACGAGCAGCTGTTGCTGTGAAAAGCTACCGCTGCCCGTGCGCACACCTCCACTGCCAGCCTAAGTAGCGCAAAATCATAAGCTTGTGACGCACACTTATTTTGGGGTTGACTTTAGAGGGTTCCTGGGTCATTATTT